>NZ_JBYSXG010000004.1:0-128166 GCF_058782005.1 Sphingomonas sp. FW306-1B-B10E | reverse complement strand
GGTCAGGGGTGGGTGGCGGCGGGCGGGGCTCGATGCCCTGCGCGGCGCCCCGACGCTGGGCAAGCCGAGTCTTTTGAGCGCGCAGACGCGCGCACCCACCCCCAGCCCCTCCCTGTTTGCAGGGAGGGGAGCCATGCTGGCTCAGGCTGGATGGTGGCGGAGGGAAGGCCCAACCCGCCTCAGAACAGCAACGTCACTGCATAGAATCCGGCGCCGACCAGCGCCGAGGCCGGGATGGTGATGATCCACGCCATCACCACGCTCTGCGCGACGCCCCAGCGCACCGCGGAAGCGCGGCGCGCGGTGCCTGCGCCGATGATCGAGCCGGTGATCGTATGCGTCGTCGATACCGGAATGCCGAGCGCCGAGGCGCTGAACAGCACGATCGACCCGGCGAGCGACGCGCTGAACCCCTGATGCTGCGACAGCTTGGTGATCCGCGAGCCCATCGTCTCGATGATCTTCCAGCCGCCGGTCATCGTGCCGAGCGCGATCGCGACATAGCAACTGATCGCCACCCAGTGGGGAACGTGGAACTCGCCGGTCAGGTGTCCGGTCGAATAGAGCAGGACGGTGATGATCCCCATCGTCTTTTGCGCGTCGTTGAGCCCGTGGCTCAGCGAATAGGCGGCCGAGGAGACGAGGTGCAGCGCGCGGAAGCTGCGCTCGGCGGAGCGGGCGGAGGCACGGTGCAGCAGCCACGAACTGACCAGCATCACCAGCATCGCGAGGAACATGCCGAGCGTCGGCGACAGCACGATCGCGAGCAGGGTCTTGTTGAGCCCGCCCCAATGGATGCCGGTCAATCCGGCATGCGCGACGCCCGCCCCGATCAGTCCACCGACCAGCGCGTGGCTGCTCGACGAGGGGATGCCCTTCATCCAGGTCAACACGTTCCAGAACATCGCCCCGCCCAGCGCGCCGAAAATCACCGCGGGGGTGACGACGTCCTTGTCGACCAGGCCCTTGCCGATCGTCTCCGCGACGGCATGGAGCGACGGGATCGCGATGGTGAGGAAATAAGCGGCGAAATTGAACAGGGCCGCGAACAGCACCGCCTGGACCGGCGACAACAGCCGCGTGGCGACCACGGTGGCGATCGAATTGGCGGCGTCGTGGAGGCCGTTGAGAAAGTCGAACGCCAGCGCGACGGCGATCAGGCCGATCAGCAGGGGCAGGGCAAGTTCGTGCATCAGGCGTGGTCGATGACGATGCCGTCGATCTCGTTCGCGACATCCTCGAACGCATCGACGATCCGCTCGAGATGCTTGTAGAGTTCGCGCTCGACGACGAATTTGAGCGTGTCGCTTGCGCCATGTTCCTTGAGCGAGCGCTTGAGCCCGGCGGCGTGGATCTCGTCGGCATGGCCTTCCATGCGGACCAGCCGCTCGGTGAGCTCGTGCAGGCGGTGGGCGTTCTGCGCGACGTTGCGGAGCAGCGGCATCGCCTCGGCGGTGACGCGCGCGGCATCGACGATGATGCCCGCCATGTCCTTCATCTCGGGCGGGAAGCTGTCGACCTCGTACAGGGCGATCGCGTTGACCGTCGCCTGCATCTCGTCGATCGAATCGTCGAGCGCGTTGACCAGGCTGGTGATTGCGCCGCGATCGAACGGCGTCAGGAATGTCTTGCGGACCGTCTGGAGCACTTCGCGGGTGATGTTGTCGGCATCGTGCTCGCGCTCGATGACCTCGCGGATATGCTCGGTGCCCGCCGGACCGCCCTGCAGCAGCCGCGCAAGCGCGTCGGCGCCTGCCACGACCGTCACCGAATGCGCCTCGAACAGCTCGAAGAAATTGCCCGTGCGGGGCAGCAGGCGCTGGAACCAGGCGAACATCGGACCTAACCTCGATTTTTCAGCGACGGCGCCGAGCACGCCGATCCGCTGGGTTGCAGCTTTGAATTCGGATGCGCCGAACGAGCGGATGAGGTCGCGCAGATCGGGCTCTTCGACGGCGTCGGATGCCTCGGCCAGGGTGAACCAGCGGCGCTCGCGCTCGCCTTGTTCCTTCCAGCTGGGAAGCTCGCGGGTCACGGCGAGGGGAAAGACGTCAACGTCCATCATCAGCGAGGCGCCGCTGCCGCGGCGTTTGCGATAGCGGTATGAGCCAAGCGGTGTGGGGCATACCGGGCCGGTCACGCCGGCCTCTTCCTCCGCCTCCTGCGCGGCGGCGACGTGCGGCGCGATCCCGGACATGGAATTGCCCTTGGGGATTACCCAGCGGCCAGTGCCGCGCGACGTGACCAGCAGGATGCGGACCGCGGCGTCGGCGGCCGTGTCATCGGTACGATAGGGAAGGGCGGCAATCTGGCGGATGACGGAGTCCCGGGCTGCCGGCGCAGCGGGCCGGAGCGCCGCAATGGCTCCAATCCCGTTGAAATTCAAGCGGGAGTGCGCGGCTGGCGCACTCCCGCTCGGGGTTAGGCGGCGAGGGCGGCGAACCTGCCGGTCGCGCCGTCCAGTGCGACTTCCGATCCGCTCGCCCGGCGGCGGGCCGCCCAGTCGCGGATCAGCTCGGCGCAAGTGTGATCCACTGCCGAGCAGCGAGTCAGGTCGAGCCGGACGGGTGCGCCGCCGGGTACCGCGTCGAGCTTCGCCGACAGCTTGGGCAGTGCGACGAAGGTCGCTGCACCGTCGAGGCTGATCGTCCGCTCGCCGGCGTCGTCGTGCTCGTTCACCTTGAGCCGCAGCTTGCGGAGATGCGGCACCAGTTCGAGCAGCGACAATGCGATGCCGACCAGCACGCCGGTGAGCAGGTCCTCCGCCACCACAAGAGTCAGCGTCACGGCCCAGATCAGCACCGGCAGGACGCCGTAATCCTTGAACAGGTGTTTGGCGTGGCTGAAATTGACCAGCCGCGCGCCGGTGACGACCAGAACCGCGCCGAGTGCCGCCATCGGGATCTCGCGCAGTAGCCAGGGCAGCAACGCGACGAAGCCGAGGATCCACACGCCGTGGAGGATCGCCGACAAGCGCGAGGTCGCGCCGGCCTGGACGTTGGCCGAGCTGCGAACGATCACGCCGGTCATCGGCAACGCGCCCGCTGCGCCGCACAGCAAATTGCCGACGCCCTGCGCACGCAGCTCCTTGTTGTAATCGGTGCGGACGCCATCGTGCATGCGGTCGACCGCCGCCGCCGAGAGCAGGGTCTCGGCGCTCGCGATGAACGCGATCGCGAGCGCGGCGGTGAGGATCGCCGGGTTGCCGAACTGACTGAGGAAACCACTCTGCGGAAGCGAAACCGCAGCGGCGATGTTCTCCGGAACGGTGACCTTGGTGACATCGAGGCCGAGCAACCATGCCACGAGGGTGGCCGCGACGACGCCGAGCAGCGCGCCGGGCACCAGCTTGAGGTTGGCGGGACGCAGCTTCTCCCAGCCGATCATTACGGCGATCGTGGTGAGGCCGAGGATCAACGCTAGCTCAGCGGCGCGCAAGTCGGGCGAGAGCCCGAGCAGGCGGCCTGGCATCGCCATGAGGTTCTCGATCCCGCTCGACAACGGCTTCTCGTCGAACAGCACATGGAATTGGCCGATAACGATCAGCACGCCGATACCGGCGAGCATGCCGTGGACCACCGCGGGCGAGATCGCACGAAACCAGCCGCCGACGCGGAAGACGCCCGCCATGACCTGGATGACGCCGGCGAGCATGAGGATCGGGCCGAGCGCCGACAGGCCCTGGTCGCGAACCAGTTCGAAGACGATCACCGCCAGGCCGGCGGCGGGGCCGCTGACCTGGAGCGGCGAGCCGGCGAGCGCGCCGACGACGATGCCGCCGATGATCCCGGTGATCAGGCCTTTTTCGGGCGGCACGCCCGAGGCGATCGCGATGCCCATGCACAGCGGCATCGCGACGAGGAAGACCACGACCGAGGCGGTGAGATCGCGCGCGAACCAGCCGCTCGCGCGCGTTTCGGTGGCGCTACTCATTCGGCAGCTTCCAGCAGGGTTTCGCTGGCGAGACGCTGCGCCGCGGGCTGTGCCACCGGCAGCTCTTCGCCCTCGGTCAGCGGTACGAAGCGACCGGTGCGGCCGTCGAGCGCGAGCACTTCGCCCGCGCCAATGTCGAAGAACCAGCCGTGCAGCGCGATCTCGCCGCGCGCGATGCCGGCGGCGACCGAGGGGTGGGTGCGCAGGTGGTTGAGCTGCGCGACGACGTTCTCGAGGCTGATCGCGCGGACGCGCTCGCCATTCTCCATCTCGGGATAGCCTTCGTTGACCACCTGCTCGGCGGCACAGCTATGCTTGAGCCAGGCGGCGACGTTGGGCATCTTCTCGAGCCCGGCGGGATTGGCGACCGCCTTCATCGCGCCGCAGTCCGAATGGCCGCAGACGATGATGTCGCGGATGCCGAGCACCATCACGGCATATTCGACCGTCGAGGTGACGCCGCCATTCTGCATCGCATAGGGCGGGACGATGTTGCCGGCGTTGCGGCAGACGAACAGGTCGCCGGGGGCGGCCTGCATGATATGTTCGGGCACGACGCGCGAATCCGCGCACGAGATCATCAGTGCCTTGGGATTCTGTCCGTGCGTCGCGAGTTTGGAATAGAGGTCGCTCTGGCCCGAAAACACTTGTTTCGAGAAGCCATAGACCCGTCCGATAAGCTCATTCACAATCCTGCTCCGTCACAAGCCCGCAGGGGGAGGCGGGCACTAAACCAGATAGTGGCGTGACTTTGCTGCGGCGCAGCGCTTGTGTAATGAATTATTGCTGCACAGCGGCGAGATGTGCGCGAGTCGGGCTCCGATTGAACAGCGTGGGACAAGTCGATCGCCAACCTCTTGGTTGGTTCTCGAAAGGACGGAATTCCGCGACTCTTGGCCGTTTTCCGGGGGCCGAAGTTGCGAAAGTTGCGGTTCTGGCACGCTGACAACTTAGCTGCGCGAGGGCCGACGCCGTGCAAGAGGAGGAGGTCGTGCGAACGCGCCGTCATGCGCGAACGGAAGCAGACCAAATCCTACATTTCCAGCCAATCCTTGTGTTGCCGTGCGCCGACCGATGCTGCCGCTAGAGCTCATCCGTCCTGCGGCGGGAGGCGGATCTCGGCGCGCAGGCCGCCTTCGGGCCGATTGCTCAGCCTGAGTGTACCGCCTTCCGCCTCGACCGCGCGGGCGACGATCGATAGCCCCAGCCCGAAGCCGATCGTGTCGCGGGCGCGGGCGGTGTCGAGGCGGACGAAGGGCTGAAGCGCCTGTTCTAGGCTTTCCTCGGGGATACCGGGCCCGTCATCCTCGACGCGCAAGATCGTGCTGCCCTCGCAATCCTCGAGCGTCAGCCAGACGCGATCGCCATAATGCAGTCCGTTCTCGACGAGATTGCCGAGCGCACGCTTGATCGAAACCGGGTGCAGCGTGCGCTCGCAATGGTCGGGGCCGGCATAATCGACCTCATGGCCGAGATCGCGCGCGCCGTCGGCGATCGTCGCGCAGATCACTGCGAGGTCGACTGCCTGGCGCGGCTCGCCATTGGCCTCGCCGGCGAGATAGGCGAGCAGCGAATCGATCATCGTCTGCATCTCGACGATGTCGGTCTCCATCTCTTCGCGCATGTCGGCGTCCGGGATCGCGTCCGCACGCAGCCGCAGCCGCGCCAGCGGGGTCCGCAGATCGTGGCCGACCGCGGCGAGCGCCTGGGTGCGGTCGGTAAGCAGGCGGTGAATGCGCGCCTGCATCTGGTTGAAGGCGTGGATGACGCGGCGAACCTCGCGCGGACCGGCTTCGGGCACTTCCTCGATATCGCCGCCGCCGACGCGTTTCGTCGCGGTCGCGAGCCGGCGCAGCGGCAGCAGCGTCTGGCGGACGAGCGCGCCGCCGATCAGGATGATCGCCACCGCCGGCGCGAGCGCGAGCAGGATCCGCTCGGGCGAGAAGCTGAGATCGTGCACCGGCTCGCGCGTCGCGAACTTCATCCAGCTGCCGTCGGGGAGCGTCGCGCTGCCGACGATTACCGCGTCGCGCGCCGGCCCGACGAGCTGGAGGCGCAGGCTCGCCGGCTGAAGGCTCGGCTCCCAGGCGATGACCTGGCGGTGGATCCGATCGAGTGGCGTCGCTCGCGCGCTTGCGGGCAGAGTCGCGCTCCACGCAATCTTGTACCGCGTGGTGGTGAGATCGGTGGCGAGCGCAGGTCGCTCGGCGGCGGGATGCTCGGCGAGCAGCTTGCGCGCAATGACGAGATGCTCTGCGAGTCGGCGGGCCTCGTCGTCACGGACCGAGAGCTGGCTCGCGCGCTCGTAGAAAAAAGTGCTCGCGCCGAATTCGATCAGGATCGCCAGCAGGAGGATCGCGAAGATCCGCCCGATCAGCCCCAAAGGCGCCCTGACCAGCCGCTTCACTCGCGGGTCACGGGCGCGTTGAACATATAGCCGACACCCCGCACCGTGACGATCGGCGGTTTGCCGCCGGTAGCGGTAAGCTTGCGGCGCAGCCGGCTGACCAGCACGTCGACGCTTCGGTCAGAGCTGTCGCCGAGCCGGGTTCGGGAGAGCTCGATCAGCCGCTCGCGCGCGATCACCCGGCCCGAATGGTCGCACAGGCTGACGAGCAGGTCGAACTCTGCGCCGGTGAGGTCGACCACCGCGCCGGTCGGCGACAGCAATTCGCGGCGCGGCAGATTGAGCGTCCAGCCGTCGAAGCGGAGCAAGCCGAGGCTGCGCTGCTTGTCCTCAGCCTTGCCGCCCTCGCGGCGCAACACCGCGCGGATCCGTGCGATCAGCTCGCGCGTGCTGAACGGCTTGGTGAGATAATCGTCGGCACCGAGCTCGAGCCCGACGACGCGGTCGGTCTCGCTGCCGCGCGCCGAAACGAAGATGATCGGCACCTGGCTCTTTTCGCGCAGCATCCGGCACAGGTCGATGCCGCTGGTGCCCGGCAGCATGATGTCGAGGATGATCAGGTCGACGGGACCGGCCTCGAGCGCGACCCACATCTCGGCGCCGGTCGCGGCGGGGCGGACGGTAAAGCCGTTTTCCTGAAGCGCGCGGGACGTGAGGGTCCGGAGCGGCGGATCGTCTTCCACGAGGATGATGGTCGGGGCGGTGGTCATCGTCGGGGTTGTATACTGCAACATCGCCGCGGGACCTAGGAAGCCGCGATAGGCGGGTCAACGCGCCGGACATGCCGCAATGCGCGAAACGCTGCGCAGCAATATTTCCTTACGAAAAAGGCGGCGAGCAGCAACGCGCGTGCCGTAGCGCGCAGGCAAGTCTTCGAAAGGAACTGCCATGTTCATGATGCTGATCGCCGCCGCCGTTTCCGTCCAGCCGGCCGCGGCCGACCAAGTCCAGTACCGCTCCTACGATGTCGCGGGCGCGCTCCAGCGCGGCTGCACCGTGCAGCGCGTTCACATCGCCGGCGGCAAGGCCGAGCATGCGCCGATCATCCGCTGCCCGGCCAATGCCACCGAAGCCAAGGACGCGCGTCGCGGACCTGCCGGCGCGTAACCGGGTCCCGGCGGCGGCGCAGTTGACCTGCGGCGCCTGCCGGGACAGCGTGCACGGATGAGCAGGACCAAGCGCAAGTTCATCCTTCCGATCGCGGCAGCCCTCTTGGCGCCGACCGCAGCCGCAGCGGCGCCTGACGGGCTGTCACGCGCCGAACAGGTGATGGCGCGCACGGTGGACGCGCGGTTCGAGCAATCGGTGGCGCTGCTCGGCCGGCTGGTCGACCAGAATAGCGGCACGCTCAACCTCGAGGGCGTCACGAAAGTCGGCGTGATGATGCGCGCCGAGCTCGAGGCCCTGGGCTTCACGGTCAGCTGGAAGCCGATGGCCGAGGTCGGCCGCGCCGGCCATCTCATCGCGGTCCATCGAGGCGCGAAGGGACGCAAGCGCATCCTGCTGATCGGGCATCTCGACACGGTGTTCGAGCCGAGCTCGCCGTTCCAGAAGTTCGTCCGCAAGGGCAATCTCGCCGAGGGACCGGGGGCCGGCGACGACAAGGGCGGGATGGTCGTGATCGTCGCCGCGCTTCAGGCGATGCAGGCGGCGGGGACCCTCGACGGCGCCAATATCGAGATCCACTTGACCGGCGACGAAGAGGATTCGGGCAGCCCGACGGCGATCTCCCGCGCCGACCTGATCGCGGCGGGCAAGCGCGCCGAGGTGGCGCTCGATTTCGAAGGGCTGGTCCGGCAGGACGGCAAGGACATGGGCTCGATCGCGCGACGCTCGGCGATCGACTGGCGAGTCACCGCGACCGGCACCACCGGCCATTCGTCGCTGATCTTCACCCCGCAATATGGCGACGGCGCGATCAACGAGCTGACGCGCATCCTGGCGGCATTCCGCAAGGAACTGCCCGAGCCGAACCTGACCTTCAACACCGGCGTGATCGCCGGCGGCGCGCGCGGCGCGATCGACGATGGCGGCAATGCACAAGCCGCTGGCAAGACCAACATCATCCCCGAGACCGCCGTCGCGATCGGCGACTTCCGCACGCTCAGTGAAGAGCAGACGCAGCGGGTGCGTGCCAAGATGGAAGCGATCGTCGCGGCGCACGCGCCGGGCACCGATGCGAAGATCGTGTTCGGCGAAGGCTATCCGGCGATGGCGCCGACAGAAGGCAACAAGGCGCTGCTGGCGAGGCTCAACATGGTCAATCGCGATCTCGGGCTCGCCGAAATGGCGGCGCTCGACCCGCTCAAGCGCGGCGCGGGCGACATCTCGTTCGTCGCATCGGACGTCGACAGCCTGGCCGGGCTCGGCACCTACAGCACCGGCGACCATGCGCCCGGCGAGACGGTCGACCTCGACAGCATCCGCCGCCAGGCCAAGCGCGCGGCGATCCTGATCAGCCGGCTGAGCGGGGAAGCGGCCAAAGGCTAGCGGCCGGCATCGTGCCTGCCTCCGCGCAACCCTTTTGCAAGACAATTTCGCGATAAGGAGACGGTGAACGCATTCACTCCGATTGCGGGGACGCCGGACGAGGCGCGCTGGAGCGCTGCCACGAAAGCGGTCGACGCGTGGCGAGGCGCAGCGCTGCAATGTTTCGCGCACGCCGAGGTGGCGGTGAGCGAAATGCTGTTGCTGATGGCGGCGACGCAACGCGCTGGAACCGGGATTCAGCTGCGGCACCTGATTGGCCAGCGCTTTGAAGACCTTCGGGTTGCGACGGGTCCCGACGGGCCGTTCGCCAAGGAAGGCAAGAAGGCTGCTGCAGCGCTCGCTGCCTTTCATCCGCACGAATCGCTTCGACCGTATCTCTGTCATGGGATCGCCAAGGTTGCGATCGATAGCCAGGGACAATGGCTGGTAATGCTGAAGGTCCTTACCTTTCGCGGCCGAGAGGCGGAGCGAAGCTGTAGAGCTTTCGATCGGTCCGACGCCGAGCGCACCCTCGCCGAATTGCTGGATGCGGGTAAGCAGCTCGAATATGCCCTACAGTCGTTGCGCGCGCGCGTCGCCGGCTAGGCCGGGTCGCCGGACACGGATGCGCATCTAACGATCGCCTCAATCCCGCGCGGGTCCGGTGCTGTTGCGGACGATCAGCTCGTGCGGCAGCGTCACCTGGCTTGCCGGGCTCTCGACGTCGCGCAGGATGTCGACGAGCAGTTCGACGGTGCGGCGGCCGATCATGCCCTTGGGCTGCGAGATCGTGGTGAGCGCCGGCTGGAAGAAGCGGGCGAGGGGAAGGTCGTCGAAGCCGATCACCGACACGTCGCCGGGGCAGGACCGCCCCGCCGCGGCGATGGCGCTCAGGGTTCCCATCGCCATCTCGTCGCTGAAGCAGAAGATCGCGGTCACGCCCGCGCCCAGCAGCGCCTGGGTTTCCTCGAAGGCAGACCGCGCCGAATAGTCGCCGGTACGAATGTCGAGCCGGTCGCGCAGCCCGTGGCGCTCCGCGGCCCGTACCGCGCCCGCCAGTCGATCGCGGCTGATCGGGCTGATCGGAGGTCCGGTGATCAGCCCGATGTCGCGATGGCCGAGCGCGATCAAATGCTCGACCGCGTCGTCGCTCGCCGCGGCATTGTCGATATGCACGCTCGGCACGCCGAGCTCGGGGCTGTATTCGCAGCCGTTGACGATCGGCGCGGCGGGGCCTTGGCGCGACAGCAGGGGCGCCAGGCTTTCGGGCAGGCGGTGGCCGAGGAAAATCAGCCCGTCGACTTCGCGGCGCGACAGCATCTCGGCATATTGGTCCTCGACTGTCGGGTCGTGGCGCGTGTCGCCGACCACCACCGCATAGCCCGCGTCGCGCGCGGCTTCCTCGGCGCCCCGTATGACGCTGGCGAAGAAGGGGTTGGAGATGTCAGGGACGGTGAGCAGGATCTTGGCGGCGCGCAAGGTGCGCAGGGTCCGCGCCGCGACATTGGGCGCGTAGCCCAGCGACGCGACGACTTCGAGCACACGCTGGCGCGTCTGCTCGGCCACGCGCTCGGGCTGGCTCAGCACCCGCGAGACGGTAGCGGTGGACACGCCGGCCATCGCGGCAACTTCGATGATCGTCGGCATCGGCTCCTTCCTGTACGGTGTCGCGCGGCGTGTCGACCGATATCCGATGTAATCCTTTACATCATCTGTCGACCTGCGTAGCCTGTGATTCGACAGGCAGGAAGCCTGCACGAAGGGGAGGGCTGGATGGCCACGCAAGGTGCGTCGACGATTGCCGCGGGAGCGCCGTCAGGGCTGCTGACCGGGCGCCTCAGTGCGCTGATGTTCATGCAGTTCTTCGTCTGGGGCGCCTGGCAAGTGACGCTCGGGCTGGTGATGCAGACCGTCGGCATCGGCCATCTCATCGCCAACGCCTTTTCGGTCGGCCCTATCGCCTCGATCGCGGGTTCGTTCCTGCTCGGCATGGTCGCGACGCGCTATCTCAGCCCGAAGATGCTGATGGTGGTGCTGCACCTGGTCGGTGGCGCGATCCTATTCGTGCTGCCTTCGCTGGTCACCCCCGAGCATGGCGAGACCATGGTCTGGGTGCTGCTCGGCTATCTGATCCTCTACATGCCCACGGTCGGGCTCGCCAACACGATCGCGCTCAAGAGCTTCGGCGAGCGTGTCGACAATTTCCCGTTCGTGCGCGCATTCGGCACGCTCGGCTGGATCGCCGCGGGGCTGATCATCGGCTGGCTCGGCCTCTCCGCCAGCCCGCAGATCTTCACGGCGGCGGCGCTCGTCTCGATCGCGCTCGGCCTCTACAGCTTCACCTTGCCCAATGTCGCGCCGGACGCGCCGAGCGGTGACAGCGTGCTGCGCCAGGTGTTCTGCGTCGAGGCGTTCGGGCTGATGCGCGAGCGATCGTTCCTGGTGTTCATCGTCTGCGCGACGTTGATCTCGATCCCGCTGGCGATGTATTACGCCTATGCCTCGCCCTATGTCGGCGCGACCGGCATCGAGAATGTCAGTGGCACGCTGGCGATCGGGCAGATGTCCGAGCTCGGCTTCATGTTCGCGATGCCGCTGCTGTACCGCCGCTTCGGCGTGAAGCCATTGCTGCTGGTCGGCATGGCCGCCTGGGCGCTGCGCTACGCCCTGTTCGCGATCGGCGACGGCGGCGGCGCGCTCTGGGCGGTCTATCTCGGCGTTGCGCTGCACGGCGTGTGCTACGACTTCTTCTTCGTCGCCGGGGCGATCTACACCCAGACGATCGCGCAGCCCCGGGGCGTCAACGCGCAGGCACAGGGCATGCTGACCCTGTTCACCTACGGCGTCGGGATGCTGCTCGGCTCGCAGATCGGCGGATTGCTGTACGCGCAGCTTCCCGCACAGCCGAGCATCGCCGACTGGCATCAGATGTGGTGGTATCCCGCCGCGGCCGCCGCGGTGATCGCGCTGATCTTCCAGATCACCTTCCGAGGCGAGCGCAAGGGAGCCGTGGCATGAAGGCGATGAAGGGGCCGGGGATCTTCCTCGCCCAGTTCCTCGGCGACGCGGCGCCGTTCGACACGCTCGACAATCTCGCGCAGTGGGCGGCGGGGCTCGGCTATGTCGGGGTGCAGATTCCCTGTGATCCGCGGCTTATCGACTTGTCGACCGCCGCCGAGAGCCAGGATTATTGCGACGATCTCAAGGGCCGGCTCGCCGAGCACGGCGTCGAGGTCACCGAGCTGTCGACGCATCTCCAGGGGCAACTCGTCGCAGTGCATCCCGCTTATGACACCTTGTTCGACGGGTTCGCGCCGGCCGAGCTGCACGGCAAGCCGGCCGAGCGCCAGGCCTGGGCGGTCGAGCAGGTCAAGCTCGCGGCGAAGGCGAGCGCGCGGCTCGGGCTGAAGGCGCACGCGACGTTCTCGGGCGCGCTGGCCTGGCCCTATGTCTATCCGTGGCCGCAGCGTCCTGCCGGACTGGTCGAAGAGGCGTTCGCCGAGCTCGCGCGGCGCTGGGTGCCGATCCTCGACGTGTTCAAGGAAGCGGGCGTCGACTGCGCCTATGAGATCCACCCCGGTGAGGACATCCACGACGGCGCGACCTGGGAGCGTTTTCTCGCCGCGGTCGACAATCATCCGCGCGCGCGGATCCTGTTCGATCCGTCGCATTATGTGCTGCAGCAGCTCGACTATCTCGACTTCATCGATCGCTATCACGACCGCATCTCGTGCTTTCACGTCAAGGACGCCGAGTTCAACCCGACGGGACGCTCGGGCGTCTATGGCGGTTATGAGAGCTGGGTCGACAGGGCCGGGCGTTTCCGTTCGCTCGGCGACGGGCAGGTCGACTTCTCGGCGATCTTCAGCAAGCTGTCGCAGTACGATTATGCCGGCTGGGCCGTGCTCGAATGGGAGTGCGCGCTGAAGAATTCGGAGGATGGCGCGCGCGAGGGCGCACCCTTCATCCGCGATCACATCATCCGCCGCACCGCGCGCGCGTTCGACGATTTCGCCGCGAGCGGCGCCGACCAGACGGCGATCCGCGCCTTGCTCGGGCTTTCGTGATGCAGCCGCTGCGGCTCGGCATGGTCGGCGGCGGCGAGGGCGCGTTCATCGGCGCGATCCATCGCCGGGCCGCGGCGCTCGACGGCGACTGGCGGCTGGCGGCTGGCGCTTTCAGCACCGATCAGGGTCGCAACGCCCGGACGGGCGATGCGCTCGGGCTTGCGTCGTCGCGGGTCTATGCCAGCTTCGAGGCGATGCTCGCGGGCGAGCAGGCCTTACCAGCCGGCGAGCGGATCGACGCGGTGGCGATCGTCACGCCGAACCATCTCCACGCACCGATGGCGATCGCTGCCCTGAACGCCGGCTTCCACGTCTTCTGCGAAAAGCCGATGGCGATGAGCGTCGCCGAGTCCGAGGCGATCGCCGCGGCCGCCAAGGCCAGCGGCAAGCTGTTCGCGCTCGCCTTCACCTATAGCGGCTATCCGCTGGTCGAAGAGGCGCGCATTCGCATCGCGCGTGGCGATTTCGGCAAGATCCGGCTGGTCCAGGTCGAATATCTCCAGGGCTGGCTCAGCCTGCCGATCGACACCGAAGGCAACAAGCAGGCCGAATGGCGCACGGATCCGGCGCGCGCCGGGCTCGGCGGCTGCCTCGGTGATATCGGCACGCACGCCTTCCAGCTCGCCGAGCATGTATCGGGCCTCGAGGTCGAGTCAGTCTCGGGCGAGCTCACCACCCATGTCGCGGGTCGCCGGCTCGACGACGATGTCAGCGCCTTGCTGCGCTTCGCCGGCGGCGCGCGCGGCACGCTCAAGGCGAGCCAGGTCGCGGCGGGCGAGGAAAACGGGCTCAAGCTGCGTATCCATGGCGAACGCGGCGGACTCGAATGGGCGCAGATGGAGCCCAATACGCTTACGCTGCGCTGGCTCGACCGACCGGCCGAGACGGTCCGCGCCGGCGGGCCCGGGCTCGACGCGCGCACGACCGCGTTGCTGCGGACACCCTCGGGACATCCCGAGGGCTATATCGAGGCTTTCGCGACGCTCTATCGCAGCTTCGCGGCGGCAATTCGCGGCGAGGGCGACGGCTGGTATCCGGGCGTCACCGACGGATTGCGTACGATGCGGTTCATCGAAGCCGTGATAGCCAATGCGGCATCGGACCAAAAATGGACCCTGGTTGATTCGGGAGAGACAGAGTGAAGCTTCTCATGTGCCTGACCGCGGCGACGGCGTTCCTCGTCACCGCAGCGCCCGCCGCCGCGCAGACCGCGCCGCCGCCAGCCTTTGCCGCGTGCAAGGCGTGCCACACCGTCCAGAAGGGCGCCAAGAGCGGCGTCGGGCCTAATCTCAACGGCGTGGTCGGCCGCCCCGCGGCGTCGCTGCCAGGCTTCAATTACTCCGCCGCGCTCAAGGCCTCGAAGCTGCGCTGGGACCAGGCGACGCTCGACCAATTCATCGCCGCGCCGACCAAGAAGGTTCCCGGCACGCGCATGCCGATCGGCATGGCCGACCCGGCGAAGCGCGCCGCGATCATCGCCTATCTCCAGGGCGCGCGCTGAGCGTGCCCCGCGCGTGACAGTCTCGCGCCGCACGCTGCTCGCCGCCGGCGCAGCATCGACCCTGGCGCCGGCGCTCGCCGGCGCCCAGTCGAACGCGGCGCGTTTCTCGCTCGGTTTTGCGCCGCACGAGGGCAGCTTCGCGAGCCGCGGCGGGTTGATCGAGCAGATCGCCTTCGCTGCCGACCAGGGCTTTACCGCCTGGGAGGATAATGAGGCGAGCAGCCGCCCGGTCGCCGAGCAGGTGCGGATGGCCAGGGCGCTCGCCGACCGTGGCATGACGATGGGCGTGTTCGTCGCGAGCATGCCCAAATGGGCGCAGTCGCGGCCTTTGCTCGGTGCCAATGACGGCGCCGAGCGCGAGGCGTTCCTCGCCGACATCCGCGCGTCGATCGACGTAGCGAAGCGGCTGAACGCACGGCACATGACCGTGGTCACCGGCTTTCTCGATCCCAAGGTGCCGCTCGACATCCAGACCGCGCGCGTGATCGACGTGATGCGCCGTGCAGCCGATATCGTCGCGCCGCACGGCCTGGCGATGGTGATGGAGCCGCTCAACACGCGGACCAACCATCCCGGCGTCTACATGCAGTCGATCGCGCAAGGCTATGCCATCGCGCGCGGGGTGAACAGCCCGGCGGTCAAGATCCTCGCCGATCTCTATCACGAGCAGATCCAGTCTGGGAATCTGATCCCGTCGCTCGACATGTGCTGGAGCGAGATCGGCTATATCCAGTTCGGCGACAATCCCGGCCGCAACGAGCCGGGGACGGGCGAGATCAACTTCGCCAATGTGGTCAGATGGCTGCGCGCCCGGAAATATCCCGGTGTCATCGGAATGGAACACGGCAATTCGATCAAGGGTCGCGCGGGCGAGGATCGCCTGGTCGCGGCCTATCGGGAGATCGACCGGTCATGAGCGCCGAAGGCACGAACATCGAATTCAGCAAACCACGTCCGCCCAGGGTGGCGGCCATCGGTCTGGGAGGAACCAAGTGATCGAGATCAACCGCAGGACTGCGCTGGCCGGCGTGGTCGGCATGTTCGGCGCGTCGGTGTTCGCGCCGATCGCGCGCGCCGCCAAGGCCGGGCAGGCACCGGGCATCCCCGTGATCAGCGAGGGTCCCCCGAGCGTGGCGGTGTTCACGCCTGCGCAGCGCGAACTGGTCACGGTGCTCAGTGAGCGCGTGATCCCGACCACGGACACGCCGGGCGCGATCGCCGCGGGCGTGCCGGCCTATATCGAGAAATTGCTCGCCGACTGGTCGTCGCCCGAGGATCGCGTGCCGATCCTCGCCGGGCTCGCCGCGGTGGAGGCGCGCAGCCAGCAGGACTATAAGGTCGCCGGCGCGAAGGCGACGCCGGAGCAGCAGGACGCTTTGCTCACGCTCGCGATGAACGACCAGATCCCCTCGGGCAAAGACTTTTTCGAGGCATTCCGCCAGCTCGTGATCACCGGCTATTACACCTCGGAGATCGGCATCACCCAGGAGCGCGAATATCTGCCGGTGCCGGGCGAATATAACGGCGCCTTCCCCTATTCCCAGGTCAACAAGGTCTACAGCTCATGATGGTCAGCCGCAGAACTCTCCTCGCGGGCGCCGGCGGCGTCGCCGCGCTCTCGCTCGTCGATCTCAAGCCGGCATCCGCGGCGCAGCTCAGCAAGATCGGCATCCAGCTCTACACCGTACGCGACATTTTCCAGAAGGACCCCGTCGCCACGCTCGAGCAGATCGCGCGGATCGGCTATCGCGAAGTCGAATATGGCGGCGGCGGGTACGATACGATGGACCACGCCATGCTGCGCAAGACCACTGACCGGCTCGGGCTCAAGGCGCCGTCGGTGCATATCGGCTATGACGCGCTGCTCGGCCATTTCGACAAGTCGGTGGCGATGGCCAAGACGCTCGGCGCCGACACCGTGGTGCTGCCCTACATGACCGACGAGCACCGCACCGAGGCGGGCTGGACCGCGGCATTGCCCAACTTCAATCGCTTCGCCGCGGACCTCAAAAAGGCCGGGCTGGGCTTCGCCTATCACAATCACGATTTCGAGTTCACCACCAAGCCCGGCGGCACCAGCCTGTACGACCGCTTCCTCGCGGCGACCGACCCGGCGCTCGTCAAGATCGAGCTGGATCTGTACTGGGCGGCGCATGCCGGCGAGAGCCCGGCGGCGCTGATCGACCGTCTCGGCAGCCGGATCTACGCCTATCACGTCAAGGACATGCGGCCCGATCGCAGCATGACCGCGGTCGGGCAGGGGACGATCGACTTTGCCGGGCTGTTCAAGCGCAGGGGCAGCGCCGGCGTCCGCCATTTCTATGTCGAGAACGATGAGGCGCCCGCGCCTTACCTTCCCGACATCGCCACCAGCTTCCAGACGCTGCGCAAGCTGCGTTACTGATCCGAATAGCGAGAGGGAAAGAACATGGCTGCGACCAACAGGTTCGACGCAATCGTCATCGGGTCGGGCGTCAGCGGCGGCTTTGCGGCGAAGGAGCTGACCGAAAAGGGGCTGCGCGTCCTCATGCTCGACCGCGGCAAGATGGTCGAGCATGGCGAAGGCTATCCCTATGACGGCAAGCCCGCCTTCGACGTGCCCGCGCGCAACATCATGCCCGAGCCGCTGATCAAGAGCGACTATTTCATCGCCACCCACGGCTATGTGGCGCCGAGCAACCGCGGCTTCTACAATGACGACCGGCTGAACCCGTATGCGTTCGACGAGGGTGAGAAATTCTACTGGATCCGCCCGGGCGCGGTCGGCGGCAAGTCGCTGATCTGGGGGCGCTGGAGCTTCCGCTGGTCGCCTGAGGATTTCGAAGCGAACAAGCGCGAAGGAATCGATGGCGTCTGGCCGATCGGCTATGACGACGTCGCGCCCTGGTATTCCTATGTCGAGAAATATGTCGGCATTTCGGGCTCGCGCGAGAATTTGCCCTATCTTCCGGACAGCGAATTCCAGCCGCCGATCCCGATGAACATCGCCGAGAAATGGGTGAAGAAGAATCTCGAGGCCAAGTTCCCGGGACGCAAGCTGATCAACACCCGGCTGTCGAACATGACCGTCGACAAGCCCGAGCAGAACCGCACCAAGTGCCAGTTCCGCAACCAGTGCGGCAATGGCTGCTCGTTCGGCGCCTATTTCTCGACCCAGGCGGTCACCTTGCCCGCGGCGCGTGCGACCGGACGGCTGACGCTCCAGTCCGACGCGGTGGTCACCAACTTGGAATATGATGCTGCCAAGAAGCGCGTCACCGGGGTGCGCTTCGTCGATGCCAAGACCGGTCAGGCGCAGGTGGTCAATGCCGACCTCGTCTTCCTCTGCGCCTCGGCCATGGCGTCGACTCAGATCCTGATGAACTCGCGCGCAGCCGGCAGCGAGCGCAGCCATTTCGACAATAGCGGCACGCTCGGCAAATATGTGATGGACCACATCTTCCGGGTCGGCATCGAAGGCGACATCCCCGGGATGACCGACTATATCGAATATGGCCGCCGCCCGGGCGCCGTCTATATTCCCCGCTTCCGCAACATCGGCGGCGAAGAAGGCGTCGGGTTCAAGCGCGGCTATGGCTATCAGGGCGGCGCGCGGCGCAACCCGGCGCCGCCGGTCGGCTTCGGCGCGTCGATGAAGCACGGCATGCGGAAATACGCCCCTTGGAGCTTCGGCATGGGCGCGTTCGGCGAGTGCCTGCCGTACAGGGACAATCATGTGTCGCTCCACGCGAGCAAGGTCGATCGCTTCGGCGTTCCGCTGATGCGCTTCGACGTCCGCTTCCGCGACAACGAGCTCAAGATGATGGCCGACGCGCGGACCCAGGGCGAGGCGATGCTCAAGGGGGCGGGTCTGCTCAACGTTCGCAGCTCGGAGGACGAGCATGTCCCAGGCGACGCGATCCACGAGATGGGCGGCGCACGCATGGGCGCGGATCCGACCAAGTCGGTGCTCAACGGCTGGAGCCAGGCGCACGATGCGGCGAACCTCTACGTCACGGACGGCGCGCAGATGGCGTCGGTATCGTGCGTCAATCCGTCGCTGACCTTCATGGCATTGACCGCGCGCGCAGCCGATCACGCGGTCAAGCAATTGCGCAAGGCCTGATCGGACCTGGAAAAAATGTTCGGCACTTCTCGGTACGTTACGAGTTGAACCTAACGTAGATTAGGGAAGAGCATGGCGGACGAACGGGTCATTGCGATCGGGCTCCTCACGGCGCGCGATCTGGAACGGCTGGGCGCGGGTTTCGACCGCGCCTGGCCGGTCGACCAGGCGCCGTGCTTCGGCGAACTGCTGACCGCGATCGACGCAGCGGATCGTGCGTTGTGGCGCGCGCGCGACGAGGGGCGCCCGATCGTGCCGTCGCAGGGGCCGCGCGTCCGGCGCTGACGCGTCCAGCGGCGCGGAGCGCATCGCGATCCCGGTGCGTTGAGGCCTCTTACAGGAGGTCGAATGGCAGCCGACGAGCCAGCGCAGCAGGATGCCGAACAGCGCGAGGCGGAGGAGCGAAGCGCACCGTCGGCCCGTGTGATCCATGCCGCGGTGTCGGAGCAAGGCGAGGACGAGCTCAGTCGGCCGGCCTCGTCGCTGTTCTGGTCGGCGCTCGCGGCGGGGATCGCGATCATGGCGTCGGTGAGCGCGAGCGGCGCGATTCATCATTATCTGCCGGATAGCGAATGGCGCGAGGCACTGACGTCGCTCGGTTATCCGATCGGCTTCCTCGTCGTCATCCTCGGCCGGCTCCAGCTCTTCACCGAACACACCACCGTTGCCGTGCTCCCGTTCGCGCGCACGCCGAGCCTGGACGCGGCGATGCGCGTCGCGCGCTTATGGACGGTCGTCTTCGCCGGCAACATCGTCGGCGCGGCGGCGGTCGCCGCGCTCGCGGTTCATGGGCGGGTGCAATCCCCGGAAATGCTGCGCGGGATGGTCGAGGTTTCGGCCAAGCTGCTTGAGCGCGGCGCGCTCGACACGCTGATGCAGGCGATACCGGCGGGCTTCCTGATCGCGTCGATCGCCTGGATCCGCTCGGCGACCGAGGGAAGCGGGTTCTGGATCGTGTTCGCGATCACCTATGCCATCGCCTTGTGCGGCTTCGCCCATGTCGTCGCCGGCGCGGCGGAGGCGTTCGTGCTGCTCTGGCACGGCGAGGCGAGGATCGGCTGGGTGGTCCTCGGATTCCTCGCGCCTGCATTGGTCGGCAACATCATCGGCGGAACCGGGCTGTTCGCCCTGCTCGCGCACGTCCAGGTCAAGGACGAGATCTAGGCGGCTCGAGCACGCGATGCAGCGGCTTGCGCAGCACGAGGGTCAGCAGCGCGCCGGCGAACGCGATCGCGGCGTCGAGCGTCCAGAAGGCGGCGTTGTCCATCTTGTCGTAGAAGCTGCCAACCCAGCCCATGATCGTCGAGCCGGCGAACAGCGAGAGATAGGCGCCACCCATCAGCGTCGCGTTGACCTTGGCGGGCGCGGTCTGCGAGATCAATGCGAGCAGGATCGGCCAAAACCACATGAACGCCAAGCCCATCCCGATGAAGCCGGCGAGTGCCCAGAGCACCGACACCCGGCCGTCGGTGGCGACGAGGCAGCCGAGCGCGAACAGCAAGGCCGCGGCGCCAACGATCGCCGATCCGATCGCGATCTTGGCGATGCTTCCGGGCTCGCGCCCGCGCCGGGCCTGCCACGCCCAGAACGCCACCAGCGGCGCGGCGATCGCGATGCTCGAAAAGCTCTCGACCGAATTGAACCAGCTCGCCGGGACCGCACCGAAGGGCGAGACCAGGTGGACATGCTGGTCGATCCAGACGATGCCGATGTTCCAGATCATCGGATAGGCGATGTTGGCGGGGATGGTCAGCGCGATGAGCCCGATCAGCGCCCAGGTCCGGCGCCGCTCCTCGGCGGTCAGCGGGGGGAGGGCGGTACGGGCGACATGCCTGGGAGTGGCGTCGACGAAATGGCGTTGCCCGGCGAGGTAGATGCCGAACGCCACCAGCATCACCGCGGCGGCGAGCGCGAAGCCCGCATGCCAGCCATAGAGCGCGGCAACGCTCCCCGCGCCCAGCGGGCCGAGCACCGCGCCGATATTGATTCCCGTGGCGTAGAGCGTGAAGCCGCGGGCGCGCAGCGACTCCGCCTCGGGCGGATAGAGCGCGCCGACCTGTGCCGCGATATTGCCCTTGAGGCAGCCCGAGCCGAGGATCAACATCACCAGCGCGGCGAGAAAGCTCGCGTCGAATGACATCGCCAGATGCCCCGCGCTCATCAGCAGCGCGCCGAGGATCACGGTGCGCCTCGGCCCGAGCCAGCGATCGGCGAGCAACCCGCCGAGGATCGGCGTGAAATAGACGAGGCCGCTATACCAGCCGAAGATCAGCGAGGCGAAGGCCTGGTCGGTGATCGGGCCGCGAAACCCGAACAGCGCACGCAATTGCGCGAGACCGAGGACCTGCGCGGCATGATCGGGCAGCAGCAATTGCCTCACGAGGTACAGCGCGAGCAGCCCCGTCATTCCGTAATAGGAAAAGCGCTCGGCCAGTTCGGTGGCGGCGAGGAAGGCAAGGCCCTTGGGGTGACGCGTCGCTGATTCGGTCATTTGCGCCACACATAGTTCGGGGTTGCGGTGACTTCGGCCGGGGGGTGGCTCAGGGCAGCACCATGCTTCGGGTCGCTGACGGTCGCCTGGTCGACAAAGCCCGAAAAGCCGCCGTGCGCGAACGACGCGCCGCGCTGCTCGACATCGCCGATCAGCTGCGCGGTGCCCGAGAGCGTGATGTGCTTTTCGAGTTCGCCGATGCCGAGGAAGGTCGTGGCGACGCGCGCATCGTCCTTGACGATCGTATCGCCGCGGATCACCGACAGCGCCGCGATGCGCGCATTCCCGCTCACGTGTCCGCCATCGATCAAGGCATGGTCCTCGACCCGGGCATGATCGCGCACGCTGCCCGACAGGACCCGGGCATAAGGCCCGACATAGGCGCTCGCGTCGACCTGCGCCTCCGCCGCCACCCAGCCGCCGCCATTGGGATGGCGACGCCCGCCCGCGATCGGTGCAGGCCCGATCGGCATCGCGCCGGCCAGCTGGACCATCCACGGGTAGCGGTAGATCGAATGATAGGGCTGGTCCCAGCGGATGTGCTGGAAGTGCGCGGGCGTGGCGACGACGACCAGGTACAGGCTCCGGTCACCGGGCCGCAGCGCGAGGGTCGCCGCGCCGTCGGCGCCGCGCTGGAGCAGCGAATACCGGCTTTTGCCCGCAGCATCGACCGCGACCAGTCCCCAGCGCCAGTCCGAAGCGGCGGCGGGGAGCGTATCGGGCTCGTCGGCGAGCCCGGCCAGCGGAGCGGCAGCCGCGCGCTGGACGACCCCGCGGAAGGTCACGGTTACCTTGGCCGCGCCGGCATCGGGACGGAGTGCGACGATATTATAGCCCCAGCGCTGCGGCGCCCAGGCGGCGGGGACCGCGAAGCGGCGCTTGGCCGAGTCGATCGGGTCGAGCACGGTGGTGCGCAGCAGTCGGTCGCCGCCTTGCGGCTCGTACCCGCCATATTCGCGGCGGTAGATCGCGCCCTGATCCGATCCGTCGGGGTTGGTATAGTCCCAATTGGCGTTGTGCAGCGCCCAGTCGCCGAACGCATCGTTGAGCTGCGACACGCTCCACCCCTGGTTGCGCATCAGCACTTCGAGCGGGTCGGCCTGCGTGGCGCCGGCGCTCCCCTGCTTCGGGGCCTTGCGCCAGATGTCGTTCACCGCGGCATAGCCGAAGCGGTCCTTGAGATATTCTAGGAACTGCCAGTTGCAGTAACGCACCCGGGTCGAGCCGTAATAGAGGTGCGGATAGTTGACCGACAGTATCGAGCAATGCGTGTTGCCGCGGAATTCGGGAAGCTGGGTCGCCATCCAATTGGCATGGCTCTCCCACAGCCAGCCACCATAGGGCGTGTCTCGGAACGATCCGGTGCCGCCCTGGAGCGAATGGGTCAGTTCGTGCGCGAGGCCGAAGCGGTCCTTGAGCCCGCCCGGCCCGATCCACATGCCGATATTGCCGGCATCGTCGACCCCGCCGGTGAGGCCATAGGTCGCGTCGATGAAGATGTTGGCCTTGCGCTTCGCCGCCACGGCGCAATCGGGCTCGGGAAAATCGAGCGTGCCGATGAAATAGGACCAGACCGCCTCGAGATGCGCGCCGGCGGCCTTGGCGACGTCCAAGGCAACGAGATCGTCTTTCCAATGAAAGGCGAAGTGGGGCGTCTCGTAGCGCAGCGGCAGCCTGGCGTTGGGGTCGGCGGGATTGGTGGCGACCGGCGACCATGTGCCCGTAACGCACGCCGCATGAGCATTGCCGCTGCCGAGGACGAGCGCCAGCCCCAGGGCGAGGCACCGCATCAGCGCGGGCTGAGCTTGACGAAGGTCGGCGCAGTGCCGAGCGGGATGGTGTAGCCGTCGCGTTCCAGCTTGCCGGTCGACGGGACCAGCGGCTTGGCGCCTGCGACGGTCGTCTCGATCCGCAAGCGCGCGTTCGGCGTCGTCGCGGTCGCCGGATCGAGCATCAGCGTGATCGCGCCGTTGACCGGAGTGTAGACGACATTGGCGATCTTGCCCGCGTCGAGCGTGATCCAAGCCCCCGCCGGCGCGACGAACAGGCGCGCGCGTGCGCCGTCCTTGGGCTGAACCTGCACCCCATCCTTGCCCATCGTCACGTCGCCGCCGAAGCCGAGCCAGCCGAAGGTGGGATCGTTGACCAGATAGGTGGCCGCGGTCAGCGCGTGGCCGTAGAAGCCCATGCCGTAATCGCCGCTGATCGGGTCCCATTTCATCATGTCGGGCCAGGCGTGGAACGCCGCGGACGAGAAGCCGGTCTGGTCGATATTGGTGATCCCACCCATCATCCCGCCATAGGCAACGCGCAGCAGATGCAGGTCCTTGGGGTTCTGGCGATAGGCGTCGAACAGGGGAACGGCGTTGAGCGCCGACCCGTAATGATGAATCTGGCGCTCGATCCGCGAATATTTGCCGCCGTAGAGGAAATCCCAATAGCGCCGGGCATTGCCGTTATAGCCCCAGCTCGGGATCGTCGGGTCGTAGCCAAGGATCACTTCGCGGGTGATGTCGGCCTGGGGCTGGTAGCCGAAATAGCGCATCCATGCATAGACTTCGGGCTGGCCGGTCGAATCCCACGGCATTTCCGATCCGAACGGGAATTTGAGCGTCCGCCAATGATCGGCGCGCTGCTTCATCAGCCGCTCCATCTCGGTCGCCTCGGCGGTCAGCCCCTCGCGCTTGAGGTCCTTGAGGATGTCGACGAAGACATCGCCCTCCATCAGCCCGAACTCGGCATAATAAGGTGCGTCGCGCATCATCGCGACGGTGGTGACGTAGGCCTTGTCGAGATACCAGCGCCAGTCATGCGCCTTGACCAGCCCCGGATGGTTGCGCGCGGTGCGATAGAGCACCCAATGGCCGATCGCGACGTGCGGATAATTGTATGCGCGGCCGAGATCGTTGGCGTCTTTCTCCTTCCACGAGGTCCACGACTTCCATTTGTCGGGGTCCCGGTAAAGATTGGGGAACTTGACCGGATCGTAATAGAACAGGCTCTTCTTGACCGCCCCCTCATGAGGCCCGCCGGCGACCTGGAGGTTGCCGACCACCGTCTCGGTGACGAGGCGCTCGAGCCGGGCGACTTCGGCCGGATCGGGATTGTCGAGCTGCTTCATCATCGCCGCGACCCAGGAGCCGCCGCCGCCCTCGTCGCTCATCCCCGAGACCCAGACGCGCGGGTCCTGGTCGACGATTCGTTTGGTCTCGTTGTCATAGGTCAGGATCGCCGGCGAGCGGCCGAACGGATCGCCCTTGCCCTCGAACCATTGCTGGGTGGTCGAGAAGCGCCCGAGATCGGCCATCGCCTGCTCGAGCGGCTTGGTGACGAAATAGCTGACCGTCTGGACCTGCCCGTCGGCATAGGTCAGCGTCAGCCGCGCCTGGCCCCATTGCCGGCCGCGGACGTTGAGCCGCGCCCAGCCCTTCTGATCGCCCGCCGGCGTCGCTTCGACCGCACCCGCCGGCCAACTCTCGATCTTCCGGATCGCGCTCGGGGCCTTGACGAACAACGTCGCGCCTTGGTCCTTCGGGACGACATAGCCCGGGATGCCGACCGCGACCGGGCGCTTGCTGGCGACCAGCACGTCCTCGATCGCGCGGATATTCGGCGCCTGCGTCATCCGCACGCCGACTTCGATCGTCTGCCCGGGCGCGAGCGTGCGGCTGGTGGGGGCGTTCCATTGCTCGCCGGCATCCTTCCACTCGCGCGCCGCATAGCCGAGGCTATGGACGGTCCAGTCGTAGAAACCTTCCGATGTCTGGCCGCGCTGGCTCCTGTCGGTGAAGATCGAGTCCCTGGCCTCGCGCGGGTTCTTGAGCGGGGTATAGGCTTCGAGCGGGCTGCCTTTCTCGGGAAGGATGAGCAGCGCAGAGCCCTGGCCGTTGAGCCGAGTAACCTGCAGATAGCCGGCGTCGCGGCCGATATAGGGATCGACGAAGCTCGCCTCGGCATGCGCCTGGTCGAGATTGCGATCGGTGATGATGTTGTCGAACACCATCGGCATGCCGAGCGCGCCGATCTCGAGTGGCTGCCGCGCGGTATTGGTGATGCGGAAGCGCAGGGCCAGCAATCCGGCCTCGTCGGCCCAGCGGCGCTCGACCCTGAACGGCGCGTCGGCGCCCATCGACTTGGTGATATCGGCAGCGGCGAGTACCCTGCCGCCGGCGGGCAGCAGCCGGATCGGCTTGCGCGCATGCGCCGAGGCGAAGTCGCGCCATTCGCCGCCGGGCGCGCGCACGCGCAGATTAAGGTCGCCGATATGATTGTAGCCGTCGCCGGCACGCTCGGGCTCGCGCGCGGTGGGGACGAAGCTGAACGTGGGCTCGGCGGCGGGCGAGAGGCGCGCGAGCGTCTGGGTGTCGCTGCGCAGCCCGACTTCGAAGCCGCCGACCTTGTACGCAGTGGTGTGGATCGGCGGGTAGGCCGGCTTTGGCTGTTCCTGCGCGAACAGCGCGGGAGCGCAGACCGACGCGGCGCTTGCGAGCAACAGGGCAGGACCGAGCAGGCGGACGTTACGCATGATGTCTCCGATGACGTGCCGATCACCGGCCCCAATGACAAAGGCATATCACGCGAACGCATTAGCTCAACAAAATTATACGGTATAATGTATGACGGATTGTATTTGCGTTCGCATACGATAGCGTTGTCGGCGGAGAGGGGGCGGCGTGCCGAACTATAGCACCCATATCAGGAAGGGCTCGTTGCTGCAGAGCGTCAGCGCGCAGCGGCTCAAAGGCTCGCTCGCGCAGCAACTCGCGGTGATGATTCTGTCGGGCGAGCTGCCCGAGGGCCATGTCTTCCCGAGCGAGCTCGATTATGCCGAGCAGATCGGCATCTCGCGCCCCGCGCTGCGCGAGGCATTCCGGATGCTGGCGGCGAAGGGGCTGGTCGACAGCCGGCCCAAGGCGGGGACGCGGGTGGCGCCGCGGCGGCAATGGAGCCTGCTCGATCCCGATCTGCTCGCCTGGCAGTTCGAGGCGGCGCCGAGTCCGAAGTTCGTTGCCGACCTGTTCGAATTGCGCATGGTGGTCGAGCCCAATGCTGCAGCATTTGCTGCGCAGCGGCGGAGCGAGCTGCAACTGGCGGGGATGCGCGAGGCGCTCGACGCGATGGCGCTGCACGGGCTGGCGACCGAGAAGGGGCGCTTCGCCGACCAGCGCTTCCACATGGTCATGATGGAGGCGACGCAGAACGATGCGATGATCGCGCTGGCGAGTTCGATCCTCGCGGCGATCGCCTGGACGACGATCTACAAGCAGCGCAAGCGCGCATTGCCGCGCGACCCGATCCCGGATCACCGTGCATTGTTCGATGCGATCGCGGCAAGCGATGTCGCGGCGGCGCGCGCTGCGATGACCGAGTTGGTCCGGCTGGCGCTGGCGGATACCGAGGTCTCGCTGCTCGACGATTGAACTGCCTAATCCTCCCCCGCCAGGGGGAGGATAGTATGCTAGAAATCCAAACCGGCGGGATTGACGCTCCTTATCCGCTTGCTTAATCGTATACGGTATTCAGGAGATCATGATGCAGACGATGCGCGCTTCCCGCCGTGAGTTGATGTTCGGAGCCGCCGCATTGGCAGTGACGGCGCAGGCGGGGATCGCGCGTGCCGCCACGGCAGGGGCGTTCGCACCCAAAAGCGTCAAGCCGCTGCCGCTCGCCGCGGTGCGGCTGCGCCCATCGGACTATGCCACTGCGGTCGAAGTCAATCGTACCTATCTCCATCGCCTCAGCCCCGATCGGCTGCTGCACAATTTCCGCAAATATGCCGGGCTCGAGCCCAAGGCGGAAATCTATGGCGGGTGGGAAAGCGACACGATCGCCGGCCATACGCTCGGCCATTACCTCACCGCGATCACCCTGATGTGGCAGCAGACCGGCGATGCCGAGCTGCGCACCCGCGCCGATTATATCGTCGCCGAGCTCGCCGAGGCGCAGGCCAAGCGCGGCACCGGCTATGTCGGCGCGCTGGGCCGCAAGCGGAAGGACGGCACCGTCGTCGACGGCGAGGAGATCTTCGGTGAAGTGATGAAGGGCGAGATCAAGTCCGGCGGGTTCGATCTCAACGGCTCCTGGTCGCCGCTTTACACCGTGCACAAATTGTTCGCCGGGCTGCTCGACGTCCATGGCGCCTGGGGCAACAAGCAGGCGCTGGCGGTGGTCGAGGGGCTAGGCGGCTATTTCGAGCGCGTCTTCGCGGCGCTCACCCCCGCGCAGGTCCAGGAAGTGCTCGGCTGCGAATATGGCGGGCTCAACGAGAGCTATGCCGAGCTGCACCAGCGCACCGGCAATCCGCGCTGGCTCAAGATGGCCGAGACGCTCTACGACAATCGCGTACTCGATCCGCTGAGCAACCGCGAGGACAAGCTCGCCAATTTCCACGCCAACACCCAGGTGCCCAAATTGATCGGGCTCGCGCGGATCTACGACATCACGCATGACGAGAAGCGCCGCACCGCCGCGACCTTCTTCTGGGAGCGCGTCACCGGGCATCACAGCTTCGTCATCGGCGGCAATGCTGACCGCGAATATTTCTTCACGCCGGACACGGTCGCCGACCACATCACCGAGCAGACCTGCGAGCACTGCAACACCTACAACATGCTCAAGCTCACCCGCCATCTCTACGCCTGGCAGCCCGACGGCGCCTTGTTCGACTATTATGAGCGCGCGCATCTCAACCACGTGATGTCGGCGCAGGACCCGGCGACTGGGGGCTTCACCTATATGACCCCGCTGATGACCGGCAGCGAGCGCGGCTATTCGACCGTCGACGACGACGCGTTCTGGTGCTGCGTCGGCAGCGGCATGGAGGTCCATTCCAAGCACGGCGAGTCGATCTTCTGGGAAGACGATTCCGGCGGGCTGATCGTCAATCTCTACATCCCCGCCGATGCCGCCTGGGCCAAGCGCAACGCCGCGCTGACGCTCGACACCAATTACCCGTTCGCGCCCGAGAGCACGTTGACCTTCAACAAGGTCAAGGCCGGCCGCTTCCCGGTCGCACTGCGCGTGCCGGGCTGGGCGGCGGGCAAGGCGGCGGTCACCGTCAACGGCCAGCCGGTGCAGCCGGTATTCGAACGCGGCTATGCCGTGGTCGACCGGCGCTGGAAGGCCGGCGACAAGGTCGCGATCAGCCTGCCGCTCGATCTCCGCATCGAATCCGCGCCGGGCGACGAGAACACGGTCGCCGTGCTCAGCGGCCCGATGGTGCTCGCCGCCGATCTCGGCCCCAAGGAGACCAAATGGGAGCAGGCCGATCCTGCCCTGGTCGGCGCGAACTTGCTCGCGGCGTTCATGCCGCGCGACGCTGCCAAGGGCATCTTCGACACGCGCGGCGTGGTCCGCCCCGCCGACCTGCAATTCGTGCCCTTCTATCGCCAGTACAACCGCCGTAGCGCGACCTATTTCAAGCGCTTCTCGGAAAGCGCCTGGGCGGCCGAGGAGAAGGCCTTCCTTGCCGAGCAGGCACGGTTGAAGGACATCGCCGCGCGCTCGGTCGACGTGATGTTCCTGGGCGAGATGCAGCCCGAGCGCGACCACAACCTGACTTCGGACATCTCCTATCCCGTAACCTATCGCGGCCGGCAGGGGCGCGATGCGCGCTCGGGCGGGTTCATCGAGTTCGGCCTCAAGACCAAGGACGGCCCGCTGATCCTCCAGGCGACCTATTGGGGCGGCGAGCGGAAGCGCGACTTCGACATCCTGGTAGACAATGTGAAGGTCGCCACCCAGACACTCAACGACGACCGGCCAGGCAAGTTCTTCGACGTCGAATATCCGCTGCCGGTCGCGCTGACCAAAGGCAAGAAATCGGTGCAGGTGCGGATCGTGCCGCACGATCGCAGCACCGCCGGTCCGATCTTCGGGGTGCGGCTGTTCACCGCCAAGCCGGGCGCCGGAGTTTGAGCGAGGCAGCGGCCGGCGTCGCGATGACGCTCGACGAACTGCGCGAACTCGCCCGCGCCAAATTGCGCGCGGCGGGGCTGGCCGGCGAGCATGCCGATGCAGTCGCCGAGACGATGGTCGCGGGCGAGCGCGATGGCTGCGCGAGCCACGGCATCTACCGGCTGCTCGTCGCGGATCGCAGCATCCGCGCCGGGGTGGTGGTGCCCGATGCGGTGCCGCAGGTTTCCGAACCCAAGACCGGCCTGGTGCGGGTCGATGGCGGCGGTGGGTTCGCCCAGCTTGCCTTCGAGCGTGGCATGCCGTTGCTGGTCCAGAAAGCCCGCGCCAACGGTATTGCCGCGCTGGCGCTCAACAACGTCGTCCATTTCGCTGCGCTCTGGCCTGAGGTCGAAGCGTTGGCGGGGCAGGGGCTGGTCGCACTAGCGTTCACCCCCAGTCACGCCTGGGTCGCCCCGGCGGGTGGGACCAAGCCGGTGTTCGGCACGAACCCGATCGCGTTCGGCTGGCCGCGCCCGGGACGCGAACCTTTCGTGTTCGACTTCGCGACGAGCGCGGTCGCGCGCGGCGAGATCGAGCTGCACCGGCGCGAGGGCAGGGCGGTCCCACAGGATTGGGGCTATGACACCCAAGGCAACCCCACCACCGACGCCGAGGCAGTGCTGAACGGCGCGATGCGGACCTTTGGCGGGCACAAGGGCTCGGCGCTCGCGGCGATGGTCGAATTGCTCGCCGGGCCCCTGATCGCCGACATGACCAGCGCCGAGTCGATCGCCGCCGACCATGGCCGCGGCGGCTCGCCGATCGGCGGCGAGTTGATCCTCGCGATCGACCCGGCGGGGTTTCTCGGCGACGCGGTGCAGGACCATCTCGCGCGCGCCGAAGCGTTGTTCGAGGCGATCGAGGGGCAGGGCGCGCGGCTGCCGTCGCAGCGGCGCTACGCCGCACGCGTGCGCAGCCTTGCCGAGGGTGTGACGATACCCGCCGCACTCTATGCGGACATCATGGCGATCGGAGGTTGAGCATGCAGGCATGGCGCAAGGCGGCGATTTTGCTGGCGGGAGCGGCGACGTTGACGGCTGCGGCGCCGGCTCCGGGCCCCGACGCGCAGTTTCGCAAGCTCTACACCGAGGAATATGCCTGGCGGCAGCGCCAGCAGGCGCCCAACGAGGACAGCCCCAAGGACCAGAAGCTCGGCCTGCCCGATATCGGTCCCGCCGCGCAGGCCGAGCGGCTCGCGCGCTGGACCGCGACCAGCGCTGCGCTCGCCCGGATCGACCCGGCCAGGCTCTCGCCTGCCGAACGGGTCAACTACGCGGTGTACAAAGGCCAGATCGAGGCGCTGCTCAACGAGCAGAAGTTCCGCGACTATGAGAAGCCGCTCAACGCCGACAGCAGCTTCTGGGGCGACCTCGCCGGATCGGCGCGCGACGATTTCGTCCGCGAGGACGATTATCGCCGCTACCTCGCGATCCTGCGGGATATCCCGCGCTATTTCGACCAGCAGATCGTCAACATGCGCGCGGGCCTGAAGCGCGGCTTCACCCCGTCGCGGATCACGCTCCAGGGCCGCGACGCCGGCGTCGCGAAGGTCGCGCAGGCGAAGTCTCCGGCGGATTCGCCCTTTTACGCGCCCTTCGCCAAATTCCCCGCCGGCATGCCCGCGGCGACCCAGGCCAGGCTGCGTGCCGAGGGTGAGGCGGCGATCCACGACGCGGTGGTGCCGGCCCACGCCAAGTTGCTGCGTTTCCTGCGCGAGGAATATATCCCCGGCGCCCGCACTGCGCTCGCCGCCAACGACCTTCCCGACGGCCGGGCCTATTACCAATCCAAGGTCACCGAATATACCACGCTCGACCAGACTCCCGAGCAGGTCCATGCGATCGGCCTCGCCGAAGTCGCCAAGATCCGCGCGCGGATGCACGACGTGATGCGGCAGGTGGGGTTCAAGGGCGACCTTCCCGCCTTCCTCAAGTTCCTCCGCACCGATCCGCAATTCTACGCCAAGACCCCCCAGGCGCTGCTCGACCGCGGCGCGTGGATCGCCAAGACCTTCGACGGCAAGGCCTCCAAATATTTCGGCCGGCTGCCGCGCAGCCGCTTTGCGATCATTCCCGTGCCCGACGACATCGCGCCCTTCTACACCGGCGGTCGCGGTGGGCCGGGGGTGTACCTGATCAACACCTATAACCTGCCGGCGCGCCCGCTTTACTCGCTGCCCGCGCTGACCCTCCACGAAAGCGCCCCCGGCCACGCCTTCCAGATGCCGCTCGCCGCCGAGAACAAGGACCTGCCGGCCTTCCGCCGCGACACCTATCTCTCGGTCTATGGCGAGGGCTGGGCGCTGTATTGCGAGGCGCTGGGCGAGGAAATGGGGATGTACCAGACGCCCTACGAAGTGTTCGGCATGCTCTCTTACCAGATGTGGCGCGCGGCGCGGCTGGTGGTCGATACCGGTATCCACACCAAGGGCTGGACCCGCGAGCAGGCGCAGCAATTCCTCCACGACAATACCGCGCTCGCCGATCACGAGATCGAGACCGAAGTCGACCGCTACATCGCGTGGCCGGGGCAGGCGCTGAGCTATTATACCGGCGAACTCGCGATCCTGCGCGCCCGTGCCCGCGCCGAGAAGGCGCTCGGCGCCAAGTTCAACCTGCGCGCCTTCCACGATGCGGTGCTCGCGCTCGGATCGGTGCCGATCCCCGAGATCGACCGCCGCATCGACCAGCTCATCGCCGAGGGCGGCAAGGGCCCTTATCCCGACGAGGAATGACGATGCTTAGATTGCCTGGCTTCGCAGCGGCGCTGGCGCTGCTGCCCTGCGCTGCCTGCGCGCAGACCATGACGGTCACCGGCAAGGGCAATCCGATCCTCGCCGACGGCCGCTTCTACACCACCGATCCGGCGCCTTTGGTCGATGGCGACACGCTCTACATCCTGACCGGGCGCGACGAGGCGGAGCCCGAGGTCAACGACTTCATCATGCCCGAATGGCAGTTGCTCGCCAGCCGGGATCCGGCGTCACGCACATGGCAGCACACCCCCGGCTTCCTTCGACCCGAGAACGTCTTCGCCTGGGCCGAGCCCGCGCGCGCTTATGCCGGGCAGATCGTCAAAGGGGTCGACGGGCGCTTCTATCTCTACGCGCCGGTGCTCGAGCGGAACAGCCATGCCAAGGACCGCTTCGCGATCGGCGTCGCGGTGGCGGACACTGTGCGCGGGCCCTGGAAGGACGCCCACCCCGCCGGGCCGATCATCTCGCAGAAGCTGCCCGAGCCCAACACGATCCAGAATATCGACCCGACCGTCTTCGTCGACGAGGACCAGCGGGTCTATCTCTATTGGGGCACCTTCGGGCAGTTGCGCGCGATCGAGCTCGAGCGCGACATGGTCACGCCCAAGGGGCGCGAGGAGAAGGTCGAGGGGCTGACCGGCTTCTTCGAGGCGCCGTGGCTGTTCAAGCGCAAGGGCGTTTATTACCTGCTCTATGCCGGCAACAAGGCGGGGCCTGACAGCGACTGTACCCCGGCGGTCTATTATGCCTGCCAGGCTTGGGGCACCGCGACGTCGCCGCTGGGGCCGTGGACCTATCGCGGCGTGGCGCTGCGCCCGGTCTCGTCGACCACGTCGCATGCCGGAATCGTCGAATTCAGCGGCAAATGGTATATCGCCTATCACACCGCCGATGCGGCCGGAGGCGGACATTTCCGCCGCAGCGTCGCGGTCGACGAAGTGCATTGGGACGACAGCGTCTCACCCGCGGCGATCCGGCCGGTGGTGCCGACCCGCGCGCCGCAGCCGGCGCCCGCGCCGACGCGCAATATCGCGGGGTCGGCCTGGGCGCTGTCGTCGAATGTGGTGCCGGTGCAATATTGGATCGCCGCGCTCAACGACGGCAAGGTCCGCGCCAATCCATTGCCACCCGAGATGTGGGGAACGTGGAACGGCAAAAATCCGGCGCGTCCGTGGATCGAGTATCGCTGGCAGAAGCCGGTGACGATCGAAGGATCGCGGATCCAGTTCTTCGCCGACCAGCCGGCGGGGTCGGGGATCGGCGTCGCGCCGCCCGCGGCGTGGCATTTGGAAGTTTGGGACGGCGCGTGGAAGCCGGTGAGGGGTACTTACGGCGCCGCAGCCGGAGCGTTACAGCAGGTCCGCTTCGCGCCGGTTACGACGCGGTGCCTCCGCGCGGTGTTCGATGCTTCGAGCGCCGGCGGAAGCGTCGCCGGAGTCGGGGTGCAGGAATGGGAAGTGCTGGCGCCGACCGCGCGGGTGCCGGCTGCTGGGCCTAAGGTCGCGCCGCCAACCTGCGGTCCCAACTAAAAAGCCTCTCCCCTTCAGGGGAGGGGCTTTTCCGCAAAGTCAGCAAACCTCCGCCGTGCTCTTCGGGATCGGCCCCGGCGGCACCCGCGCGGGGTGCTTGTAGAACGGGTCCCCCGGCAGCCGGTGCCGCTCGCCATAGACCGCGCGGAGCACCGCCGCGAGCGCCGGATCATGTCGTATCAGGTCGCGGTGCGACAGGATCCGCACCCCGTCCACCACCGCGAGCTTGTTCGAATTGAACCAGAATTGCGTGCCCTCGGCCCAATATTCCTGGATCGTCGTCGATCCATACTCGCCGGTCCACAGCCCCTTGGCCTGCGCCGCGGCATAGGCCGCCTCGACCCTGGCGTAGAGCGCAGGGTCGACCGCCTGCACCGCGTCGAGGATCGCGTGCGAGAATTCGTGGACGAGGATCGTCTCGCCGAAATATTTGGTGCCCGGGATGGCAAGCAAATTCTCGGTCGCGGCGCTGGTCAGCAGCCCGCCCATTCCGCGCGCACGCCGGGCCCAATAGTCATAGTCGCTCAGCGTGCCGATCCGCTCCGCATAGAGCTTGCGCTCGCAGCGGGTGAGCCGCGGATCGTCGATCGTGGGCTTCTTCCAGTCGCGCTGCTCGGGCACGTCGAGCGTCTGCTCGTTCACGCCCATGACCATCACGCGCTGGCCGGCGCGCACCAGTTCCCGCGCCAGATCGGGTCTGCGCGCGAGCATCGCCACCATCATCCGCCGCGCCACCTGCAGCGCCGCATCGGGCACCGCCGCCGAGGACGAGATCGGGATGCCGTCGGCATCGGTCGACTTGACGTAGAAGGCGTCGAGATTGAGCGCCGCCGGCGGCGGGCCGGCCGGTGCCGGCTTGCCCGCACAGGCGGCGAGCGCGGTGGCCGCGGCGAGTGGAAACAGCGCGCGCCTCATGCGAAGGGCCGATCGAGCGAGTGCTGCGGTTGCGTGAACCAGGCCGCGCCCGTCTCGGTGACGACCATATGGTCCTCGAGCCGGATGCCGTAGCGCTCGGGCACGACGATCATCGGCTCGTTCGAGAAGCACATGCCCGGCGCGAGCGGCGTGCGGTCGCCGCGGACGAGATAGGCCGGCTCATGGATCGCGAGCCCGATGCCGTGCCCGGTGCGGTGGGGCAAACCGGGCAGGCGATAGTCTGGGCCGAGCCCCGCTTTCTCGAGCACCGCGCGCGCCGCATAATCGACACTCTCGCAGGTTTCGCCCGGGCGGCAGGCGGCGAAGGCGGCGGCCTGCGCTTCCTTTTCCAGGTCCCAGGTCGCACGGATGTCGTCGTCGACCTTCCCGAAAGCATAGGTGCGCGTGATATCCGAATGATACCCGTCGATCGTGCAGCCGGTATCGATCAGCACCAACTGGCCCTCCTCAAGCGCCTGATCGCCGGGCAGGCCGTGCGGGTAGGCCGTCGCGTTACCGAACTGGACCGCGCAGAAGATCGAGCCCGCGGCGCCCAGCGCGCGGTGCGCATCGTCGATGAAGCGCTTGACCGTGCTCGCGCGAACGCCCGGCGCGAGGATGCGTGCGGCGCGACGATGGACTTCGAGCGTCATCGCCTTGGCCTGCTGCATCAGCGCCAGTTCGGTCGCGGATTTGACCATGCGCAGCCCGTCGATCACCTGCGCGGCGGAGACCGGGCGGAATGTCGCGCGCAGCGGCTCGGACCAATGAAACGGCAGCAGCGGGTCGAGCGCGAGCGTCGCGCCGGGCGTGAGGCTGTCGCCGATCAGCGCCAGCGGATCCTCGTCCTCCTCCCACAGCAGCAATTCGGCGTCGATCGCCAACTCGGCTTCGAGCGAGCCCCGCTCGAACGCCGGGCAGAGTATCCACGGCTTGCCGTTCACCGGGAGCAGCATCGCCACCAGCCGCTCCGTCGGCGACCAGGACACGCCGGTGAAATAGCGCAGGCTCGGCCCGGCATTGACCAGCAGCGCATCCGCACCGATCGCCGCCAGCCGCGCGCGGGCGGCGTCGAGCCGTGCGTCGCGTTCCGTGCGGTCGATCCGCGGTGCGGGAGTCTGCCAGGGTTCCAGCGCGGCGAGCTCCGCCGCGATCGTCGAGCCGCCGATGGTCATGCGCGTCCTCCTTTTCCGCCGAAACGTTCGAGGTCGAACGGCGTGAGATCGATATCGGGTTGCGGGCCCGCCGCGAGCGCGACCACCAGTTCGGCGGTGATCGGCGCGAGCGTCAGGCCGAGATGCTGGTGCCCGAAGGCATAAAGCAGGTTGCCCGCGCGGCGCGAGCGGCCGATCGCGGGGAGATAATCGGGCAGGGTAGGGCGCGCGCCCATCCAGCGCGTGAAGGGAGGGCGCATCGGCAGCCCGAGCTCCGCGACATGCCGTTCGAGCCTTTCCCATTTGCGCGGGTCGGGCGGAGCATCGGGCCGCGCCAGCTCGACGAAGCTCGCCGCCTGGACGGTGTCGGCATAACGCGTGACGATCGTCGAGCGGTCCTCGAACACGATCGGCGGCAGGTCGGCGGGCCAGCCGTCCGCCGCGGCGCGAATATGATAGCCGCGCTCGGCGAGGATCGGGGCGCGATGGCCGGCGCGCTCGACCAGCGGCTTGCTGCCGATCCCGGCGGCGACGAGCACGAGGTCCGACGCATGGCCGGGCACCTGCGCCTGTCCACGCTCGACGACCAACGCGGCCTTTTCACGCAGGATCTGTCCGCCCAGCCGGAGGACATCCTGCTCGAGCGCAGTGGCGAGCGCGTCGAGATCGCCGACCTGCCCGGTTCCTCCGAAATGCAACGCGCCTGCGATCGACGCCTGGGTGACCGTCTGGATGCGCGCGATATCCTCGGCTGCGGCATGCTGGACACGGGCCGTGCCGATATCCGCGGCCTTCCACGCAGCCTTGCCGGTTGCAGCCTTGGCGGCGTCGCTCCACACCAGGAAATGGCCTTCGGTCTTGACCAGCCCGGCCGCCCAGGGCGCGCGCTGCCAGGCCGGGAGCGCCTCGGCGAGCAGCGAGCGCAGCGCGTCGCTGCCGGCGCGAAAGCGGTTCGGCCGGGCGGCGGCCAGGAAGCGCAGGGCGAAAGGCAGCCACGCGCCCGCCTCGCGTGCCGGCAGATCGAGCGCACCGCCCGCGGCGAAACGCCGGCCCCAGGCCGAGCGCAGGCTCGCGCCCGACGCGAGCGGCGCCACCTGCTCGGTCGCGATATGCCCGGCATTCCCCCACGACGCCGCTTGGCGCGCCGCATCCTGCTCCAGCAAGCGGACCTGGTGCCCGGCGCGCAGCAGCGCCGCCGCACAGCTCAGCCCGACGATGCCACCCCCGATGATCGTAATTCGGCGCAACCAATGATCCTCTATTGCAACGCAAAAACCATTATCGTATACGTTATTCGACTTCAAGAACGGGGTACGAGATGACGATCGGTTGGAAGGGCGTTTTTCCCGCAGTGACGACTCAGCTGAGGGAGGATCTTTCGATCGACCTGGCCGATACCCAGCGCGTAGTAGACGATCTGATCCGCGACGGCGTCACCGGCGTGATCGCGCTGGGGACGGTGGGCGAGAACAATTCGCTCGATTTCGCCGAGAAGGTCAGCGTGCTGAACGCGATCGTCGAAGTCGTGAATGGCCGGGTGCCGGTTATCACCGGCGTGTCCGAATATGACACCCGCCGGGCCGTCCGCTACGCCCAGGCCGCCGAAAAGGCCGGTGCCGACGGGCTGATGCTGCTTCCTCCGATGGTCTATGTCCCCAAGCCGCACGAGATGGTCGCGCACTTCAAGGGCGTCGCCGACCAGACCGGGCTGCCGATCATGCTCTACAACAACCCGCCGGCCTATCGTTCGGTGATCGACAACGCGGTGCTGGAGGCGCTCAAGCCGGTCAAGAACATCGTCGCGGTCAAGGAATCGGCGCCTGACACCCGCCGCTTCACCGATTTCCGCAACGACTTTGGCGATCGCTACGTGCTGTTCGCCGGGCTCGACGACGTCGCGCTCGAGGGTCTGTTCCTCGGCGCGCAGGGCTGGGTCTCGGGGCTTACCAACGCCTTCCCCAAGGAATCGGTCGAGCTGGTCGCGGCCTATGAGCGCGGCGACTATGCCAAGGCGCTCGAAATCTATCGCTGGTTCATGCCGCTGCTCCATCTCGACGCCGAGCACGACCTCGTCCAGTCGATCAAGCTCGCCGAGCAAGTGATGGGCCGCGGCTCCGAACGCGTGCTGCCGCCGCGTCTCCCGCTCGAAGGCGCACGCCGCGCCGAGGTCATTGCCATGGTCGAGAAGGCGGCGGCGACGCGGCCGACCCTGACCGTCGCCCAGGCTGCCTGACGCACGCGATGCGGCATACCTTCTTCTGCATCGACGGCCACACCGCCGGCAATCCGGTCCGGCTCGTCGCCGGCGGGGCGCCGTTGCTCAAGGGCGCGTCGATGTCGGAGAGGCGGCAGGACTTCCTCGCACGCTTCGACTGGATCCGCACCGGCCTGTGCTTCGAGCCGCGCGGGCACGACATGATGTCGGGCGGGTTTCTCTACCCGCCGACCCGGGCCGATGCCGATATCGGCATCCTGTTCATCGAGACCTCGGGCTGTCTGCCGATGTGCGGGCACGGCACGATCGGGATGGTCACGTTCGGGCTGGAGCACGGGCTGATCCAGCCGGCCGCGCCCGGCAAATTGCGGATCGAAGTCCCCGCGGGCGTCATCGACGTCGCCTATACCCATGAGGGCGACAAGGTCACGTCGGTGCGGATCACCAATGTGCCGGCCTATGTCGCCGCGACCGGGATTCATGTCGACGTCGAGGGCATCGGCCCGCTCTCGATCGATGTCGCGTACGGCGGCAATTATTATGCGATCATCGAGCCGCAGGTGAACTACACCGGGCTCGACGATCTCGGCGCGTCGCAGCTGGTCGATCTCAGCGGCCGCATCCGCGAGGCGGTGCGCTCCCAGTTCGAGCCGGTCCATCCGCTCGACCCGACGATCCGCGGCGTCAGCCACATCCTTTGGGCCGACAAGCCACGCGGCGACGGCGCCGACGGCCGCAACGCGGTCTTCTATGGCGACAAGGCGATCGACCGCAGCCCATGCGGCACCGGCACCTCGGCGCGCCTCGCGCACCTAGCGGCGCAGGGCAAGCTCGCGGTCGGCGATCGCTTCGTCCACGAAAGCTATATCGGCAGCCGCTTCACCGGCCGGGTCGAGGCCGAAACGCACCTCGGCGATCAGCCGGCGATCATTCCCTCGGTCGAGGGCTCGGCGATCGCCACAGGCTTCAACACGATCTGGATTGATCGTGCCGACTCATTCTGGAAAGGGTTTCAGGTCAAGTAATGCTTCCGATTCCGCGCCGTTCGATCGAACACCGGCGGTCCCATTTCCAGGAGAAGCGGCCATGAGCATCGTCGTCCGTACGCTGGCCGAGCGTGTTTTCGAGATCGTCCGCGAGCAGATCGTCACCGGACAATTACGCGACAATTTGCCGATCCGGCAGGACGCGCTCGCCACCGAATTGGGCGTCAGCAAGATCCCGCTGCGCGAGGCACTGGCCCGGCTCGAGCATGAGGGGCTGCTGACCAGCCACGCCAATCGTGGTTATTTCGTGCAGCCGATGTCGGCGAGCCAAGTCGACGAAATCTATGTCCTCCGCCTCGCGATCGAGCCGCCCGCCGCGGTCTATGCAGCCGAGCGCGCGACCGAGGCCGATCGCGCGCTGGCGATCGAGGCGTTCGAGAAGCTCGACGGCGCCGCGGCCGACAATCTCGCCGAAGTCGCGGTGCGCAACCGCGATTTCCACACCGCGCTGGTGCGTCCCGGCGGCCGGCTGCTGACCACCCAATTGGTCGAGCGCCTGTCGATCCTCGCCGAGCGCTATGTCGTCGCGCACTTGCAGCCCGCGGGTCGCGAATCGCGCGCGCATAACGAGCATCAGGATCTGCTCGACGCCTGGCTCGCGCGAGACGGCGCCAAGCTGACCGCGTTGCTCACCGGGCATCTGCGCGGAACGCTCGACGATCTGCGCCAGCAATTCGATTCCGTGACCTAGACGAGAAAAACAGGGGGGAAGCTGCATGTTTGGTCCGCGCAAGTCGCTCGATACCGTCACGAAGCACGCGGAGGGCCATGCACTCGCCAAGACGCTCAGCTGGCCGCATCTGATCGCGTTGGGCGTCGGCGCGATCGTCGGCACCGGCATCTACACGCTCACCGGGGTCGGCGCCGAGCGCGCCGGGCCGGCGGTGATCCTCGCCTTCGCGATCGCCGGCGCGGTCTGCGCCTGTGCCGCGCTGGCCTATGCCGAACTCGCGACGATGATCCCCGCTGCGGGCAGCGCCTATACCTTCAGCTATGCCGCGCTCGGCGAAACGGCCGCCTGGGTCGTCGGCTGGAGCCTCGTCCTCGAATATTCGCTCGCCTGCTCCACGGTCGCGGTCGGCTGGTCGGGCTATCTGGTCGGCTGGCTGCAAACGGCGGGGGTGCATCTGCCGCCCGAACTGCTCGCCGGGCCGCATGGCGGCGGTTTCATCAACCTGCCCGCAGTGGCGGTCGCGCTCGGGGTGATGGGGATGCTCGTTGCGGGCACGCGCGAGAGCGCGACGCTCAACATCGTCCTCGTCATCATCAAGCTCGTCGCCTTGGGCGTGTTCGTCGCCTTCGCGCTGCCTGCGTTCGACGGGCACAATCTCGAGCCGTTCATGCCCTATGGCTTCGGCTCGAGCGAGGTCGGCGGTGAGAAGCGCGGGGTGATGGCCGCGGCGGCGATCGTGTTCTTCGCCTTTTACGGTTTCGATGCGGTTGCCACTTCGGCCGAGGAGGCCAAGCGCCCCGGCCGCGACCTGACCATCGGCATCGTCGGATCGATGCTGGTCTGCACGGCGATCTACATGCTCGTCGCGGTCGCCGCGGTCGGCGCCTTGCCCTATCAGCAGCTCGCCAATTCGGCCGAGCCGCTGGCGCTGGTGCTGCGCACCTTGGGCCAGCCGGTCGCGGGACACCTGATCGCGCTCGCCGCAGTGGTCGCGCTGCCGTCGGTCATCCTCGTCATGATGTACGGGCAGAGCCGGATCTTCTTCGTGATGGCGCGCGACGGGCTGCTGCCGCGCAGCCTCGCCAAGGTGAGCACGCGCACCGGCGCGCCGACGCGGATCACGCTGATCACCGGGATCGTCATCGCCGCGGTCGCCGGCTTCTTTCGGCTCGACGAGATCGCCGAGCTCGCCAATGCCGGGACCTTGCTCGCCTTCGTCGCGGTCGGCGCGTGCCTGATGGTGCTGCGCCGCCGCGCCCCCGACGCACCGCGGCTGTTCCGCTGCCCGGCGCCGTACCTGGTCGGGACGCTGGCGATCCTCGGCTGCCTCTATCTGCTGTTCAGCCTGCCCTCGGCGACGATCCTGCGCTTCCTGGTCTGGAACGCGATCGGGCTCGCAGTCTATTTTGCCTATGGCTGGCGCAACAGCGAAGTGAAGCGCCAGGTGCTGCCCGCCTGACCAGCATTCTCGGGTTCCCGTTTCCGTTCTGCCCAAAGGAGTAGCCCCGTGCGACACCTGCTGACCACGCTTGCCCTCGCCACATCGCTGACGCCGGCCGGTGCGGCACGCGCCCAGACCCGCTTCGACGGCGTCTGGCTGTTCGATCATGCCGGGCCCAATCCCGGCGTCACGATGCTCCAGGTCGCCAGCGACGGCGGCCGCATCACCGGCGCGGTGACGACGCAGTGGTACGGCCCGGTCAAGATGCAGGACGCGCGGCTGGAGAAGGACGTGCTCCTGTTCGAGGTGCGCAACCTCAACGATCGCGACCACCCCACGCGCACCTGGGTCGTGCGGCGCACCTCCAAGGGCGTGCAGCTCGAAGGGCAGATGTGGGAGTCGAAGATCGACGCCGACGGTCGGCGCGGCACGGTGCGCGACGCCGAGGCGCGCGCCTTCCGCTTCCAGCCATTGCCCGCTTGGGCGCCGGTCGCACAGCTGCCCCTGGCGCCGACTCCCCCGATGGGGTGGAGCAGCTGGAACAAGTTCGCCGACAAGATCGACGACAAGACGATCCGCGCGATCGCCGATGCGATGGTCTCGACCGGGCTGCGCGACGCCGGCTACACCTATGTCAATATCGACGACGGCTGGCAGGGCACCCGCGGCCCCAACGGCCGCATCCGGCCCAATGCCAATTTCCCCGACATGAAGGCACTCGCCGACTACGTCCATGCAAAGGGGCTCAAGCTCGGCATCTACAGCTCGCAGGGCCCGCGGACCTGCGCCGGGTTCGAGGGCAGCTACGGCCATGTCCGCCAGGACGCGCAGACCTTCGCCGATTGGGGGATCGACTATCTGAAGTACGATCTGTGCTCGGGCGAATATTTCTACGCCGACGCCGATACCGTGAAGCGCAGCTATGCCGAGATGGGCGCGGCGCTGGCGGCGACCGGGCGGCCGTTCCTATTCTCGCTATGCGAATATGGCCGGTTCGACGTCGGCGCCTGGGGCCGCACCGTCGGCGGCCATCTCTGGCGCACTACCGGCGACATCACCGACGATTATGCGACGATGGCACGGATCGGCTTCGACAAAAACGGCAAGCCCGAACATGCCGGCCCCAACGGCTTCAACGATCCCGACATGCTCGAAGTCGGCAATGGCGGCATGTCGCTCGACGAATATACCACGCACATGACCCTGTGGGCGATGTCGGCGGCGCCTTTGCTGATGGGGCATGACCTGCGCCAGACCCCGCCGGCGATGCTGCGCTTACTCGAAAATCGCGAAGTGATCGCAGTCGATCAGGATGCCAAGGGCGAGCAGGGCAGGGCAGTGCGCAAGGAGGGCGCAGCGGAGATCTGGTCAAAGCCGCTCGCCGACGGTGCGGTCGCGCTGGCGCTGTTCAACCGCGGCGATGCGGGTGCGAGGATCGAGGCGCGCGCGGCGGACGCGGGGTTCGCGACGATCACCGCGGCCCGCGATCTGTGGCGGGGGCAGTCGATCGCGGCCGATGCGCTGGGGTTCGACGTGCCGGCGCACGGCGCAGTGATGTTGCGCGTCGAGGGGCGGTAGCGCCCTCGCCATACAGAAGGGGCGGATCGCCTGCGCGACCCGCCCCTCCGCGGATAATCAAGCGCCCCTTAGAAGCGAAAGCGGGCGCTCGCCTGCACGGTCCGCGCCTGCTCGCGCACGCCGACCGGCAGCGCGTTGTACGCGCCGAAATAGGTGTTGGCATTGTTGCGCAGGATGTTGGTCGCCTCGAGGCTGAGCGTGACGAACTTGGCCGGGGTCACGTTGACCGCGGCGTCGAGGCGCGAGGTGGCTTTCATATAGACCGAATAGCCGGGATTGACGTAGTCGATCGCGGTCTTGAACTTCGATCGGATATTGTAGGCGACGCGTGCGCTGAAGGTCGGCGTATCGTAGAACAATGCGACGTTGCCGGTATATTTCGACGTGTACGGCGCATCGAAGATGCCGGGGACGTCGGGCGTATTGTCGTCGCGATAGAGCTCGAGGCGCGACACCGGGATATAAGTGAAGTTGGCATTGACGCCGAAATTGCGCGCGAAGCCCGGCAGGAAGCCGAACAACGTATTGCCCTGGACCTCGACCCCGAAGATCTTGCCCGGCCCGGCATTGCGCGGCTTGCCGACGCGGTAGCTGCCGCCGAGCTCGGGGATATATTCGTATGACCCGACATCGCCGATCTTGGGCAGGGTATAATAGATGAAGCCGTTCTGGTTCTTGAGGAACGCGCCGAGCGACACCATGCCGCCGGTGAAATAATGTTCGAGCGAGGCGTCGAAATTATTCTCCTGGATCGGCCTCAGGTCCGGATTGCCGGCATAGACCGGGTTGGTCGGGTTGATGATCGCATCGCGCAGCTCCTTGAAGGTGCGCAGGTCGTAGAAGCTCGGCCGCTGGACATTGTGCGTGTAGGATAGCCGCAGCTGCAGCTTCGAAGTGAAATGGAGATTGACCGTCGCGCTCGGAAGCAAGTCGACATAATTGCCCTTGGACGAGGTCAGGCGGTGCAGCACGGTGCCAGTGTCGACCACACCGTTGACCACGTTGAAGTAATTCTGCGTGCTCTGCGCGGTGCCCCAGGTGTTGACGTAGCGCAGCCCGATCGTGCCATCGATCGGGAAGGGCGCATCCAGCCCGTAATTCAAGATGCCATAAGCGGCAAAGGTGCGCTCGGTCTCGCGATAGGATGAGCCCGGATCGTTGTTGCCGGGCTGCTCCGGGTTCCAGTCATTGCCGAGCAGGTCGGCGCCATTGTCCATGACGTAATCGCGCACCGCGGTGAAATTGTCGTAATATTGCGCATTGTCGAAATGGTACCAGCTCGGCACCTCGCCGTTGCGGATCTCCGGCGTTGAGGTCACGAAGCTGTTGCCCGTCGCATCGGCTACCGCCTGCATCGACGGCGCGGTCGCGGTGTTGAAGTAGAACGCGTCGCGATAGCCATAGATATAGCCCATCGTGCGCTTGGTGAAGCGCGTCCCGAACTGGACCGATCGCAGCAGGCCCTTGCCGGTATCGATCGTGAAATCGAGATTGCTGGCGAAGAGCGTGTCGTTGTTGCCGCCATTCTGATCATGGACCTGGTACAGGCGATAGTCGGCCAGGGTGTTGAGCGAATTGTTCGGGAAGGTGATGTAGGGTCCGCCGCCGGGGACATTGCTCGAGTTGAAATCGACGTCGACCGACGTCGCCCCGGCTATCCGCGATTGCTGCTGAACGAAATAATAGGTCGAGTCCGACCAATTATACTGCGTCGCGAAATTGATATGAACGTTGTCGCTGTTCCAGCGCGTCGCGAAATTGGTGGTGTAGGTGTCGGTGCGCGTCTTCTGGTAGATCGACAGCGGGCCACCGCCGACGCCGTTCGGATTGTTGAGCGTGATCGAGCGGATCGTGCCATCGTCGTTGACGACGAGGTTCGAATAACTGCCCTGGTCGGTATTGGTCTGCAGCTTGAGATAATCGCTCGCCGCGGTCTGGCGCGCACCGAGATACGACCCCTCGAGCACGAAATCGAGCTTCGGGCTCGCGCGCCACTGCCACGACACGTTCAGCGAGGGCCGCTTGGTCGAGCCGGATTCGACACCATAGGTCACTGCATAGGGGATGAGCGTATCGCGGAGCGCGGCGGGGACGCTGTTGTTGGACGGGCTGCCGGTGAAGAAGCCGATCTGCCCGGGGGATTCCGCCGCGACGAAATTCTCCTCATATTTGTTGTTGGTCAGCGAGCCGTTGAGCAGGAAGCCCATTTCGCCGATGCCCGTGTCGAAGCGCTCGGCCAGCAACAGGCTCGCATAGGGGCTCTTGGTGTCGCCGATGTCCGAGAAGGTCTCGCGGAAGCTGCCCGCAAGGGTCAGCCCCTTCTTCAGGTCGAGCGGGCGGCGCAATTCGACATTGACCGTGCCGGCGATGCCGCCCTCGGCCTGGTCGGCGCTGCGCGTCTTGTAGACGTCGACTGACTTGAGCAGCTCGGCGGGAATGTCCGCGAGGTTGAGCGCGCGCTGGCCGGCGACTCCGGCTTCGTTGCCGTTGATCGTGGTCTGGACGTCGGATAGCCCGCGGATCGTGACGCTCGAGCCTTCGCCGTGGACGCGGTCGATCTGCACGCCGGTAACGCGCGAAAGCGCCTCGGGCACGTTGTTGTCGGGCAGCTTGCCGACATCCTCCGACACCACCGAATCGACGATCTGCTTGGCGTTGCGCTTCTTGCCGTTGGCGGAATCGATGCTGCCGCGGATGCCGACGACGACGACGTCGCTGGGGCGGTCCGTCGAATCGACGGTCTCTTCATCCTGCGCTGGACTGGATGTGGGTGCGTCCTGCGCGGCCGCTGGTGTCGCGGTCAGCGCTCCCAAGGAAACCGTGGCCAGCGCCAGCGCCCGCGCCAGGCCGAAATATCGATTACCTGCTCGTCCCATCCCCAATCTCCCCAATGTCGACCTGTCAGCTATACTATATAACGTATACCATATGACAGAGATCGGCACTGTCAAGCGGTTGCAACATTCAGCCTTGGCGCTCCGGAGGCCCGGATGAATCGACGTGGTTGATGCCGTGAATGTGCGTCCATGGAAGCGCGTGATTCAGATGGGTCCAGCGCCGAGGCTCCGGTCGCGCCCTGCTGTTCGCCTCGATTACAATCCCATTGCAAAACGTCTCGTTCGCTGACATTGTATACCGTACACGATATGAGGTATATAAAAGAGGGGACGTAAAGATGCGGAATCACCGTGGGTTACTCGTGGGAAGTGCAATGGCAGCTGCACTCGTCGCTGCCGCCTCCTCAGCCGCCGCGCAGACCGTGCCGACCACCGCCGACGGGGCGTCCCAAGAGAGCGGCGACACCGAGGTGACGGTGACCGGCACGCGGATCCAGCAGCCCGGGCTCGTCAGCAACAGCCCGATCACCGCGGTCGATTCCGCCGAGATCCGCCTTCAGGGCGCGACCAACATCGAGAACGTGCTCAACCGGCTCCCGCAGATCACTCCCGATGCCAATGAGAACGTATCCAATGGCTCGGACGGCACCGCGCGGCTCAACCTGCGCAACCTCGGCAGCAACCGGAATTTGATCCTGCTCAATGGCCAGCGCCTGCTGCCGATCCAGGCCAATGACGTGAACTTCGTGCCCTCGTTCCTCGTCGAGCGCGTCGACGTAGTCACCGGCGGCGCGTCGGCGGTCTATGGCTCGGACGCGATCTCGGGCGTGGTCAATTTTATCCTGCGCAAGGATCTGAACGGCGTCGTCGCCGACGTCCAATACGGCTTTTCGAACCACCATAATGACGATGCCGCGCGCCGCAGCTTGGTCACTGCCAGCGGATATCAGAACGCGCTGTCCTCGCCGATCGACGGCCAGCGCTTCGACGCCAATATCGCAGTGGGCAAGAGCTTCGCCGACGGCCGCGGCAACGTCATGGCCTATTTCGGCTATCGCGAGGTCCAGCCGATCCGCCAGGCCGACCGCGACGTCTCGGCCTGCGCGCTCGATCCCAACGCCACCAATACCGGCTTCGTCTGTGGCGGCTCGTCGAACAACGAGTTCGGGCTGTTCCAGCCGTTGACCGGTCCCAATGCCGGCACCGCGTTCAACAACACCCGCGATGGCACCAAGACCTGGGTGCCATACAACAGCAGCTTCCGCTACAATTACGCGCCGCTCGTCTACTTCCAGCGCAACGACAAGCGCTACACCGCCGGCGCCTTCGCGCGCTTCGAGGCAGCGCCCGCGGCGGAAATCTACGCCAGCTTCATGTTCATGGACGACCGCACCAATTCGCAGGTCGCCCCCTCGGCGCTGTTCCAGGGCACGACGTTCACGGTCAATTGCGACAATCCGCTGCTCGGCGCGCAGCAGGGCCAGCTCTTGTGCGGCGGGGCGTACGGCACCGCGGCGTCGCAGGACCTGTTCATCGGCTATCGCCCGGTCGCGGCGCCCGCGCGCCCGCGCCGCGACGATCTGCGCCACACCGATTTCCGCGTCACCGGCGGGATCCGCGGCGAGATCGCGCAGGGAATCAGCTACGACGTCAACGGCCTGTTCTCGCGCGTGTTGTTCAACGAAAATTACCAGAACGACATCGATCCGGTCCGCGCCAATCGCGGGCTCCAGGTCGTCAATGTCGGCGGCGTGCCGACCTGCAAGTCGGTAGTGGACGGCACCGACAAGGCGTGCGTGCCGCTCAACGTCTTCCAATATGCCGGGCTGTCGGCGGAATCACTCGACTATATCTATTCGCCGACCTTCACTCGGGGGATGGACAAGGAGACTGTGCTCAGCGGCACCGTCACTGCCGACCTGACCAGCTACGGCGTCAAGAGCCCGTGGTCCGACCAGGGCATTGCCGCGGTGTTCGGGGTCGAGCATCGCCGCGAGAGCCTGGTCTTCCACGCCGATGCGCTCGCCCAGCAAAAGGGCACGCTCGAGAGCCGCGGCGCGTTCAACGTCACCGACCTGTTCACCGAGATCCGCGTACCGATCGTCACCGATCGGCCGTTCGCGCAGGAACTCTCGGTGACCGGAGGCTATCGCTACTCGAAGTACAGCACGCCGGCCGGCGGCGTCTCGACCTATAAGGGCGAGCTCGCTTGGGCGCCGATCCGCGACATCCGCTTCCGCGCCGGCTACAATCGCGCGATCCGCGGCGCCAACATTTCGGAGCTGTTCGCGGCGCAGGGCCTCGGCAACATCTCGGCCCAGGATCCGTGCGCCGGCGCGACCCCGACCGCGACCGCGGCGCAGTGCGCGGCGACCGGTGTCTCGGCGGCGCAATATGGCCATATCATCGAATGCCCGAGCGAAGTCTGCGTGGCGCAGGGCGGGGGCAATCCGGCGCTGCGCCCCGAACAGGCCGACACTTACACCGCCGGCGTTGTATTAGCGCCGCGCTTCCTGCGGCGTTTCTCGCTGTCGGTCGATTATTTCGACATCAAGGTGCGCGACTATATCTCGTCGATCCCCGCCTCGCTGACGATCAGCCAGTGCATCGAGACGGGCGACCCGTTCTTCTGCTCGCTGTTCCACCGCGATCCGCGCAACGGCGTGCTCTTCGGCGAGCAGGGCTATGTCGTCTCGACCACGCTCAACACCGGATCGCTCAAGACCTCGGGCATCGACGTGGGCGCCGACTACGCCTTCGATACGGGAATCGGCGGGTTCAGCATGTCGTTCGTCGGCACCTGGCTGAAGGAACTCCGCAACGAGCCGCTGCCCGGCCTCGGCAGTTACGACTGCGTCGGCCTGTTCGGCCCGACCTGCGGCCAGCCTAGCCCCGAATGGCGGCACCAGGCGCGGCTCAGCTGGTCGGACACGAGCCACATTGCTTCGGTGTCGCTCAATTGGCGCTATATCGGCGGTACCAAGCTGACCAACAACACCGACGATCCGTTCCTTACCGGACCGGCCTATGTCATCAACGCCAGCCTGCCGGCCTACAGCTACTTCGACCTCGCGCTGACCGCCAAGGTCCAGCAGAATGTCAGCTTCCGCCTCGGCGTGAACAATTTGCTCGACAAGGACCCGCCGGCGATCGCGCAGGGGCTGCTTTACAGCTTCGGCAACGGCAACACCTATCCCGGCACCTATGACGTGGCGGGCCGGACCTTCTTCATCGGGATGAACGCCGAGTTCTAAGCCGCCCTGCGCTATGGACGGGCCGGTGCGTGATGCGCGCCGGTCCGTTCGATTCAGGCCGCCCCTCGAGCCGGTCGAGAATCGGGCAATCGGCGCGATCGTTACCCTGGCAGCTCGAGGCGAGGTCGACGAGCGTCCGCCGCATTTCGTCGAGCGCGCGCGCCTTGCGGCCAAGCTCTTCCGCACGGGCGAGCGCGAGCGCCTTCACATCGGCGCTGGCGCGGTTGCGGTCGGTCCAGAGCGACAGCAATTCGCGAATGTCCTCGATCGGGAAACCGAGGTCGCGCGCGCTCGCGATGAAGGCCAGCCGGTGGACGTCGGCATCGGCATAATCGCGATAGCCGCTGGCGCGCCGCGGCGGCGGCGGGATCAGCCCGAGCTTCTCGTAATGACGGATCATGCGCTGCGAGATGCCGCTCGCCTTGGAAGCGTCGCCGATATTCATTTCGTCCGTACGCACCGCGACGCTGCATGAAGTCCAATAAGAGCGACGGCCGTTGACTCTGACATCATGTCAGACCCCATAGCGGATCGCGGTTCGCGTGCAAAACGGCGCCGCGACGACGTTGTTACTCGGAGGGACGCGCAGCGATGACTGCCAAGATCGACCGGCGAAACTTGCTGCGCGGCGCCGCAATCGCCGGTGGCGCCGCCGCGCTCGCGCGCTGGATGCCGGCGTGGGCGCAGAGCGTGTCGCCGGGCATCGCGAGCACCTTGCCGACGGTGGCGGGCGACGAGATCACCCTGCGTGTCGCGCACCAGATGCTCACCGTCGACAGCCGCGAGAGCCACACGATCGGCATCAACGGCACGGTACCCGCGCCGCTGATCCGCCTGCGCGAAGGCCAGCACGCCCGGATCCACGTCGTCAACGATCTCGACGAGCCGACCTCGGTGCATTGGCACGGGCTGATCCTGCCGTTCCAGATGGACGGCGTGCCAGGTATCTCCTTTCCCGGCATCCCTGCGCGGTCGCGCTTCACCTACGACTTCCCAATCGTCCAGTCGGGCACCTATTGGTACCACAGCCATTCGGGGCTGCAGGAGCAAATGGGGCATTACGGCCCGATCGTGATCGACCCCGCCGATGCCGATCCGGTCGCCTACGATCGCGAGCACGTACTCGTGCTGTCCGATCACAGTCCGCTTCACCCACATGCAATCTTCCGCAAGCTCAAGCAGCAAGCGGGGTATTTCAACCGCCAGCGCCAGACGCTCGGCGGGCTGCTCGCGGGCAAGGACCAGCCGCTCAGGGATCGGCTGCAATGGGGGGGCATGCGGATGGACCCCGCCGATATCGCTGACGTCACCGGGTCGACCTACACCTATCTCGTCAACGGCCACGGCCCCGCCGACAATTGGACCGGCTTGTTCCAGCCGGGCGAGCGCATCCGGCTGCGCATCGTCAACGCCTCGGCGATGACGATCTTCAACGTCCGCATTCCTGGGCTGGCGATGCAGGTCGTCCAGGCCGACGGCCAGAACGTCCGGCCGGTCGAAGTCGATGAGCTCCAGATCACGATCGCCGAGACCTATGACGTGATCGTCACGCCCGCCGACGACCGCGCCTATGCCTTCGTCGCCGAATCCGCCGATCGTTCGGGCATGGCGCGCGCGACCCTGGCGCCGCGGCCGGGCATGACGGCGGCGATCCCGCCACTCCGCAAACGCCCTCTCGCGACCATGCGCGACATGGGCATGGACATGGCGGGAATGGACCACGGCGCGATGGACATGCACGGCATGTCGATGAAGATGCGCGACCCCGCCAATGCGCCGCAGGTAAAGCTGGGCCCCGGCGTCCAGACGATCGCGCCGATGCCCGTCGACCGCACCGGCGAGACGCTGGGGCTGGCCGACGCCGGCCACCGCGTACTGACCTATCGCGACCTCGTCGCGCTCGAGCGCAATCCCGACGTCCGCGCGCCGTCACGTGCGCTCGAGATCCACCTCACCGGCAACATGGAACGCTATATGTGGTCGTTCGACGGCGAGAAATTGAGCGAGGTCAAGGACCCCATCGCCTTCACCGCCGGCGAGCGCGTGCGGGTCACGCTGGTCAACGACACGATGATGGCGCACCCGATCCACCTGCACGGCCATTTCTTCGAGCTGGTCACCGGCCATGGCGACCATTCGCCGCGTAAGCACACCGTGAACGTCGCACCCGGCGGCAAGGTCAGCTGGGACGTGACCGCCGTGCCCGGCGACTGGGCGTTCCACTGCCATATGCTGTACCACATGCACGCCGGGATGATGCAGGTGGTAAGCGTGCGGCCGCTCGAAGGCGCGACGGCATGAAGACCTTGCTGGGCCTCGCCGCGTTGGCGCTCGCGCTTCCCGCAGCGGCGCAGGACCATTCGATGCACATGCCGGGAATGGCGATGCCCGCCAAACCCGCCGCCAAGCCCAAGCCGAAGCCCCAGCGCGCGCCACGCGAGCCGGCACCGCGTCCGCAAGCCGCGCCGGCCGATCCCCATGCCGGCCATGACATGGGCAACATGCCGGCAATGGAAACGCCTGCGGCCGCTCCAGCGGACCCGCATGCCGGTCACCACATGCCCGCGGTTTCGGGCCCGGCAGGCACCGATCTGCCTGCCGGCAACGCCCCCCCGCCGGTTCCACCGCGCGACCGCGCCGCCGACCGCTACTGGAACCCCGGCGCGATGGCCGCGGCCGAAGCGGCGATGCGCCACGAACATGGCGCGATGGTCTATTCGAAGGTCCTGTTCGACATCCTCGAATACCAGGCGGACGACGGCTATCGCTGGGACGGCGAGGCAAGCATCGGCGGCGACCGCGATCGCTTCCTGTTCAAGAGCGAGGGCGCTGGCGCCTTTGCCGGCGGCGTGGACCATGCCGAAATCCAGGCGCTCTACGGCCGCGCGCACGACCCCTATTGGAACCTGCGCGCCGGCGTCCGACAGGATCTCGGCGCCGGGCCCCGCAGGACCTGGGCGGCCCTGGGGGTCGAGGGCGTCGCGCCCTATTGGCTCGAGCTCGAAGCTACGCTGTTCCTGTCGACCCAGGGTGACCTGACAGGGCGCGTCGAGGGTCATTACGACCAGCGCATCACCCAGGATTTCGTTCTCCAGCCGCGCGCCGAGCTCAATTTCGCCGCGCAGGATATGCCCGGCGCCAGCGCCGGCCTGTCGGAGGCCGAACTCGGGCTGCGGCTTCGCTACGAGCGTGTCCGCGAATTCGCGCCCTATGTGGGCTTGTCATGGGACCGAAAGTTCGGCGATGCGCGCCGGCGGGACGAGGGGGCGGGGGGCCTGCGCTTCGTCGCGGGCATCCGCAGCTGGTTCTGAAACCTGCCGGTGCTCCTGCGAAACAGGCGCCCAGGGTGACGCCGTACTCCGCTATCCGGGGCTCCTGCGTCCGCGGGAGCACGCGCTACGGGGATCGACGCCGCGTCCACGTTCGCGATTGCGCCGCCTCGCCTGGCCGCCGATAACAGGCGCCTCAAATCAAGGGGGAATCATGAAAATCACTGCGATCGCGCTCGTCTCGCTGGTTGCACTGGCCACGCATCAGGCCGCGGCACAGGTCGCCCCGCCGCAGGAAAAGCCGGTACAGGAGACCCAGGCGCCCGAGGACCAGATCGTCCGCCCGCCCGAGCAGCAGTCGCAGCCGGCCCAGCCGCCGGTGCCTGCGCAAGCGCCCACCCCGGTCGCGGCTCCGAAAAACGACAAGCCCGCCAAATGGGACGTCAACGCCCCCGCCGGCGCGACCATCCGCCAGATTCCGATCCGCGTCTCCGAAGGCAGCTGGATGGATCTCGACGTCAGCCCCGACGGCGGCACGATCGCCTTCGCCCTGCTCGGCGACATCTACACGATGCCGATCGCCGGCGGCACGCCGACGCGGATCGCCGAGGGGCTCGCCTGGGAAGTCCAGCCGCGCTTCTCGCCCGACGGCCGGCGCATCGCCTTCACCTCGGACCGCGGCGGCGGCGACAATATCTGGGTGATGAACCGCGACGGCAGCGACAAGCGCCAGGTCACCAAGGAAGACTTCCGCCTGCTCAACCAGCCGAGCTGGAGCCCCGACGGCCGCTACATCGCCGCCAAGAAGCATTTCACCACCGGCCGCTCGCTCGGCACCGGCGAGGTCTGGCTCTATCACGTCTCGGGCGGCGGCGGGGTGATGCTGGTCAAGCGCCCCAACGAGACGCATCAGAAGGAGCTCGGCGAGCCGATCTACGCGCATGACGGCAAGTCGATCTTCTACACGCGCAACGTCACGCCGGGGCCGATCTTCGAATATGCCCAGGATTCGAACACCGATCTGTTCGACATCGAGCGCTACGATCTCGACACCGGCGAAGTCAGCAAGGCAGTGACCGGGGCGGGCGGTGCGGTGCGCCCGACGCCGTCGCCCGATGGCAAGAAGATTGCCTTCGTCCGCCGCGAGGCGACCCGCTCGAAGCTCTACGTCAAGGACCTCGTCTCGGGCGAGGAGCGCAAGATTTACGACGATCTCGACCAGGACGTGCAGGAGACCTGGGCGGTCACCGGGGTCTACCCGAACATGGCATGGACCCCGGACGGCAAATCGCTGCTATTCTGGGCCAAGGGCAAGATCCGCCGCATCGATGCCGATGGCGCGAACGCGCGCGAGATTCCCTTCGCGATCAACGACACCCGCGGCGTGATCGACGCGCCGCATCCGCAGATCGCGGTCGCGCCCGATCGCTTCACCACCGCGATGCCGCGCTTCGCCGCGGTCTCGCCCGCCGGCGACCGCGTGGTGTTCGAAAGCCTCGGCAAGCTGTGGGTCAAGCCGATGGGCGGCGGCGCGCCGAAGCGGCTGACCAACGGCGGCGACGGCTTCGAACTGTTCCCGAGCTGGTCGCGCGACGGCCGCTCGGTGGTGTTCGTCGGCTGGACCGATAAGGGGCTCGGTCATATTCGCACCGTCGCGGCGAGCGGCGGCAGCCCGCGCGACGTCACCAGCCAGCCGGGTCACTACGCCCGTCCTCGCTTCTCGCCCGACGGCAAGACGATCGTGTTCGAGCGCGTCTCGCCCGGCAATCTGACCAGCCCCAATTGGGCGCAGGATCCCGGCGTGTACCGCGTTGCCGCCTCCGGGGGCGATGTCGTGCGCGTCGCCAAGGGTATGGCCGCGCCGCAGTTCGGCGCCGCCAATGACCGCATCTTCATGATCGGCGAGGGCGAGAAGGGCATGCGCGAGCTGGTCAGCACCGATCTCAGCGGACAGGACAAGCGCGTTCACGCCAGCGGTGAGCTGGTCACCGACTATATCGTCTCGCCCAGCGGCGAATTCGTCGCCTTCCGCCAGAATTACGCCGCCTTTGTCGCGCCGCTGATGCCGGGCAACCAGTCCGTAGCGCTGGCGAGCGATTCCAAGGCAATGCCGGTCACCAAGGTGAGCGAGGGCGGCGCCGACTATATCAACTGGTCGAACGACGGCCAGCGGCTCCACTGGAGCCTCGGCCCGACGGTCTATACCGTCGACACTGCTTCGCTCTTCCCCAGCGCGCCGCGCGCCGAGGACGCGCCCAAGTTCGTGCCCCCGACCAGCGGCGTGTCGCTGGCGCGCGAAGTCGTGGCGGCCAAGCCGAGCGGCACCGTGGCGATTACCGGCGCGCGCCTCGTGACGATGGCCGATGCGTCGGGCGGGATCATCGACGACGGCGTCGTGGTGATCCGGGGCGACCGCATCGTCGCGGTCGGCCCGCGCGCCTCCACGCCGGTGCCGGCGGGCGCGACGGTGGTCGACGCCGCCGGCAAAACGATCATCCCCGGCCTGATCGACGCCCACGCCCACGGCCCCGCGGGCAGCGACGAGCTGATCCCGCAGGAAAACTGGTCGATGCAGCAGAACCTCGCGCTCGGCACCACGACGATCCATGATCCGTCGAACCGCTCGAGCGAAATCTTCGCCGCCTCGGAGATGCAGCGCGCCGGGCTGATCCTCGCCCCGCGCATCTTCTCCACCGGCGAGATCGTCTACGGCGCCAAGGCCGCCGACGTCTACGCGCAGATCGACAGCCTCGACGATGCGCTTGCGCATGTCCGGCGGCTCAAGGCGCAGGGCGGGCACAGCGTCAAGAACTACAACCAGCCGCGCCGCGAGCAGCGCCAGCAGGTGGTCGAGGCGGCACGGCGCGAGAACATGCAGGTCGTCGCCGAGGGCGGGTCGCTGTTCGGGATGGACATGAACCTGATCGCCGACGGCAATTCGACGCTCGAGCACAATATCCCGCTCGAGACCTTCTACGACGACGTGCTGCAATTCTTCTCGGAGACCAGGACCAACTACACGCCGACCCTGGTGGTGACCTATGGCGGGCTCGCCGGCGATCCCTATTGGCGGCAGGCGACCGACGTCTATGCGCACCCGCTGCTCCGCGCGCACACGCCGCCGACCGTCCTGCTCGCCGACAACGCCCGCCGCATCAAGGCGCCCGAGGACAATTTCGTCGACGACGACAATGCCCGCGAGGCGCACAAGCTCGCCAAGCGCGGCGTTCTCGTCTCGATCGGTGCGCACGGCCAGCAGGCGGGAATCGGCGCGCATTGGGAGCTCTGGTCGTTCGTCCGCGGCGGGATGACGCCGGTCGAGGCGCTGCGCGCGGGGACGATCGTTCCGGCGCAGTCGCTCGGCATGGCGCGAGACATCGGCTCACTCGAAGTGGGCAAGCTCGCCGACCTCGTTGTGCTCGACAAGGACCCGACCGTCGACATCCGCAACAGCGACAAGGTCTCGCGCGTGATGCAGGGCGGCCGGCTCTACGACGCGGCGACGCTCGACGAAGTCGCGACGGGCACTGCCAAGCGCGGCGCGTACTGGTGGGAAAAAGCGGGGCGGTAAGGAACTCCCTCTCCCGTCGGGAGAGGGTTGTGCGGACTTGGGTCCGCTTCTTCAGCGGGCCCAAGTCGGAGCTGGGTGAGGGGATGGCGCTCTCGATAGCGCAAACACACTCACCAAGCTCCGCTACTCTCCCGCAGAGAGAGGAAGGAACACAAAGTGGACCGTCGTGAATTCCTAGGCGGCGCAAGCGCGGTCTCGCTGGCCGCCGCGCTTCCCGCGATTGCCGCGCCGCGCAGCCAGGCGAGCGCCGACAAGCGGCTTTCGACCCTGCTCGACCGCTTCTTCTACGATCGGCTTGCTGACTCCCCGGAGGCAGCCACTCAGCTCGGGCTCGATACCGGCACTCGCGCCGGGCTGCGCGCAAAGCTCAGCGACAATTCGGCGGCCGGCGTGGCGAAAGCGACGGCGCGGGCGAAGCGAGAGCTTGCCGAGCTTCGCGCGATCCCTGCCGCCACGCTCTCGGCCTCCGCGAAGCTTGACCAGGAGGTCGTCGCCCATCAGCTGGAGCGCAACATCGCCGCCACCGCGCGCTTCCATTACGGATCGAACAGCGACGGCTTCGCACCATACATTCTGAGCCAGCTCGGCGGTGCCTATCGCGACGTCCCCGACTTCCTCGATTCGCAGCACCGCGTCGAAAACGCCGTGGATGCCGATGCTTATCTGGCGCGGCTCGAAGCCTTTCCGAAGGCGATCGACAACGACATCAACCGCCAGCGCGACGATGCCGCGCGCGGCGTGTTCGCGCCCGACTACATCCTCGACACCACGCTCAAGCAGATCGCCGCAATGCGCGACCAGCCCGCGTCCGAGACGGTGATGGTCACCTCGCTCACCGCCAAGCTCGCCGCGGCGAAGCTGCCCGCCGATCGCGCCGCCAGGGCCGAAAAGATCGTCGCCGAACGCATCTTCCCGGCGATCGACCGCCAGCGCGCATTGGTCACCGAACTGCGCGCCAAGGCCGTCCACGACGCCGGCGTGTGGCGCCTCCCAGACGGCGACGCATATTACAGCGCCGCCGCGCAGGCCGCGACCACCACCAGCCTCAGCGGCGCCGAGATCCACCAGCTCGGGCTCGATCAGGTCGCCGAGATCAGCGCGCGGATCGACACGATCCTCAAGGCGCAGGGCATAAGGCAGGGCACGGTGGGCGAGCGGCTAGTCGCGCTCAACAAGCGCCCCGACCAGCTCTTCCCCAACACCGATCCGGGCCGCGAGGCGCTGCTCGAGGCGCTGCGCGCGCAGGTGCGGGCGATGCAGGCGCGGCTTGGCGAGCAATTCGGTTCGCTGCCCAAGGCACCGGTCGAAGTCCGCCAGGTGCCCGCGGCGATCCGCGCCGGCGCGCCGGGCGGCTATTACCAGAACGCCTCGCTCGACGGTTCGCGGCCGGCGATCTACTTCATCAACCTGCGCGACACGTTCGACCGGCCGAAGTTCGGCCTCGCGACGTTGACCCATCACGAGGCGGTCCCGGGCCACCACCTCCAAGTGACGCTCGCGCTCGAGTCGCCCAACATCCCGCTGATCCGCCGCCGCGCCGACTTCAACGCCTATACCGAGGGCTGGGCGCTCTATTCGGAGCAGCTCGCCGACGAGATGGGGATGTACCAGGGCGATCCGCTCGGCCAGGTCGGCTATCTCCAGTCGCTGCTGTTTCGCGCGACGCGGCTCGTGGTGGACTCGGGGCTCCACCACAAGCGCTGGTCGCGCGAGAAGGCGACGGACTATTTCATCGCGACCACCGGCATCGCGCGCGGCCGCAGCCAGGGGGAGATCGACCGCTACACCGTCTGGCCGGGCCAGGCGTGCAGCTACAAGATCGGCCACACCATGTGGGTGCGCCTGCGGGACAAGGTGAAGGCGGCGCAGGGCGCGAAGTTCGATCCGCGCGCCTTCCACGACGTTCTGCTCGAAGGCGCGATGCCGCTCACCGTGCTCGAACGTGTGGTCGACCAGCGCTTCCTGAAGGCCTGAGAGGCTATGCGTCTGTAAGCCGATCATCGAAGCGCCGCTGCGCCGCCTCGACCGCGGGCATGCGGGTCTCGGCCCAGTCGATCATCAGCCGCATCGCGCCGAGCAGCTCGCGGCCGAGCGGGGTGATGCGATAGGTCACCGTGATCGGCACTGTCGCGACCACTTCGCGCCCCACCAACCCGTCGCGCTCGAGCGATCGCAGCGTCTGGCTCAACATCTTCTGCGACACCCCGTCGATCCGCCGCTTGAGCAAGCTGAAGCGCATCGCCCCGTCGCCGAGCAGCAACAGGATCAGCACGCTCCATTTGTCGCCGATCCGGTCGAGGAGCTTCCGGGTCGGACAGTCGCGCGCATAGGCGTTGCCGCGCGCGAAGGTGGTACCCTCCAGGTGACCAAGTGAGATCGAAGTGCCGTCTTGCATGGTCGGTCGCCATAACCGACTTGGTCACCGTTGGAAACCAAGTGGAGATCGATCATGAGAGTTGCGGTTCTGGGAGCGAGCGGGCGCGCCGGTTCGGAAATCACCAAGGAGCTCGCCGCGCGCGGGCATCATGTGCTGGCCATTGCGCGCAACCCTGGGCGCATTGCGGCAACGGAAGGCGTGACCGCGATCGCCGGCGACGCCTCGGACAGCCACGCTCTGGCGGACCAGATCCGCGGCAGCGATGCCGTGATCAGCGCGCTCCATTTTGACATCGCCGCCGACACTCTGCTCTCTGCCCTCAAGCATGCCGGGGTCGGCAGGCTGTTGGTCACCGGTGGCGCGGCAAGCCTCGAAGTGGCGCCGGGCAAGCGGCTCTTCGACTCTCCCGACTTTCCGGCCGAGTGGAAGGACATGGCTGCAGGCGGCATCGCCTTCCTCGACGCGCTGCGCGGTGAACGCGACATCGACTGGACTTACTTCTCCCCCGCCGCGCTGATCTTCGAAGGACCGCGCACTGGCGAGTTCCGCCTCGGCGGCGACCAGCTGATCAGTGACGGGGCCGGCGAGAGCCGGATCAGCTTCGCCGATTATGCGATCGCGATGGTCGATGCGCTCGAACAGCACAGCCACAGCCGGGAGCGCTTCACCGCAGCTTATTGAGCGCGGTCGGCAGCTTCCGGCGTTGGGTCGGGAGCTGCCGCCTCGGGCACGCCGTTCAGCGCGCTCGCCAGCTGCTCGCGATCCAGCGCGCCCTCCCAGCGGGCCACCACGATCGTCGCGACGGCATTGCCCATGAAATTGGTCAGGCTGCGGCACTCGCTCATGAAGCGGTCGACGCCGAGGATCAGCGCCATGCCGGCGATCGGCACCTTGGGCACGATCGCCAGCGTCGCCGCCAACGTGATGAACCCGGATCCGGTTACGCCCGCCGCGCCCTTCGAGCTCAGCATCGCCACGCCGAGCAAGGCGATCTGCTCGCCCAGCGTCAGCTGCACGCCGGTCGCCTGCGCGATGAACAAGGCGGCGAGGGTCATGTAGATGTTGGTGCCGTCGAGGTTGAACGAATAGCCGGTGGGCACCACCACACCGACGACTTCCTTGTCGCACCCGGCGCGCTGCATCTTCTGGATCAGGGCGGGGAGGGCGGCTTCCGACGACGAAGTGCCGAGCACGAGTAGCAACTCGGCCTTGAGATAGCGGATCAGCTTGAGGATCGAAAAGCCGGTGAGCGCGCTGACCACGCCGAGCACGCCCAGCACGAAGATCAGCGAAGTCAGGTAGAAGGTGCCGACCAGCGCACCGAGGCTCAGCAGGCTGCCGAGCCCATATTTTCCGATCGTGAATGCCATCGCGCCGAACGCGCCGACCGGCGCCGCCCACATCACGATCGTCACCAGCCGGAAGATCACCAGCGCGACTCGCTCGAGCATGTCGGTCACCGGCCGGGCCGCGTCGCCGACCAGCGTCAGCGACACGCCGAACAGCACCGCGACGAACAGGATCTGGAGGATCGAGCCGCTGGTGAATGCCGAGACCAGGGTGGTCGGGATCACCGAGAGCAGGAACCCGGTAACCGTCGTCTCGTGCGCCTTCTCCTCGAAGCCGTGGACCGCGGCGGCGTTGAGCGTCCGCGGATCGACATGCATGCCGGCGCCGGGCTGGACAACGTGCGCGACGATCAGCCCGACGATCAGCGCCAGGGTCGAGAAGAACAGGAAATAGGCGAAGGCCTTGATTACCACGCGGCCGAGCGCGGCGAGCTGGTGCGATCCGGCGATTCCGGTGACCACGGTAAGGAAGATGACCGGCGGGATGATCATCTTGACGAGGTTGATGAAGGCTTCGCCGAGCGGCTGGAGACCCGCGCCGAACGCCGGCCAGATCGCGCCGACAGCGACGCCGGCGAGGATTCCGATCAGCACCCAGAAATAGAGCAGCCGCCAGAACGGCCGCTTCTGCCCGTCCGCGCCTACGACCGGTCCCATCCTCGTCCTTTCCGCCGCCGCGCCGGTTCGATGCCGGTCGGGATCAACGCGTTGCAAGCAAAAAGGGCGCCCCCGCAGGGACGCCCTTCCTGAATTCCGTTCCGGCCGTGCGGACCGGAAAAGAGATCAATGCGCGGTCGCGTTGTCGTGCGCGGCGTCGGCCTTGTTCTCTTCGACGTCGGCAGCGTTCTCGAGAACGTTCTCGGCGACTGCGTTCGTGGTGTTGTCGGCTGCTTCCTCGTAGATCGCAGCGTTCGCCTCGTGGCTCTCCGCGACGTTCTCGGCAGTGGTGTTGGTGGTGCCGCCGTTGCAAGCCGCGAGCGACATCAGGCCGGCGGTCGCAGCAACAATGAGGATCTTCTTCATGGGGTGCTCCTGTGGAACATTAAACGTTTCGCACCCGGCCCAATGCCCGACGCGAACCGCTGAAATAGCGGTCGTTGCGCCTGCGTCAATCGCAAATGCGACAAAACGCAAAATTTCTGCCATTTTTTTGCCCCAATTCGGACGCCGAAGCGCCTTGCCGATGCGACGGTCAGTGCGCGGCGGGCGTTACCTTGCCGATATCCTCGGGTGCGTTCGCCACGATGGCGAGTAGGGCAGTCCATGCTGCCACATTCTGGCGAAGCTGCTCGGGATCGACCTTGTCGAGCGTGTCGTCGGGCGTGTGGTGATAGTCGAAATAGCGTAGTCCCGATTGGTCGAGATCGATGCCCGCGGCGCCGGTGCGCAGCACGGGGCCGACATCGGTGCCGCCGCCGGCGCTGCCTTTCCCGCGCGAGATGCCGAGCGGGGCGAGCGCGGAGGCCAGCCGGTCGGCGATCGGCGTAGCTGAAGCGGGCAGGTTGGTCTCGAACTTCCACACGCGATCGGCGCCGAAATCGGACTCGGACGCGAAAACGTGGCGCTCGACAGCATGCGCCTTGGCATAGGCCTCGCCGCCGAAGCCACCGACTTCCTCGGCGCCGAACCACACGACGCGGATCGTTCGGCGCGGCTGGCCCGCGTCCAGGATCCGCTTGGCGGCGGCGGTGGTGATCGCGACGCCCGAGGCGTCATCGATCGCGCCGGTGCCGAGATCCCAGCTGTCGAGATGGCCGCCGACCAAGACGATACCCGCCTGCGGGTCGCTGCCCGGTACGTCGGCAATGACATTGCCCGATTCGGCCTCGCCCTTGAATTGCGGCGTGACGAGCAGCTTGAGCCGCACCGGCCCGCGCTTGAGCAGCCGCTCGAGCTGCTCGGCGTCGGGCAGCGACAGCGCCGCCGCGGCAATCGGCTTGGTCCCCTCGGGCCAGCTGGTGACGCCGGTGTGCGGGTTGCGATGGTGGTCAGTGCCGATCGAGCGGATCAGCACCGCCGCGGCGCCCTTGCTCGCGGCAATCGCCGGGCCCTGGCGCCGCGCGCCGCCGAACACGCCATATTGCGAGCCGTCCTGGGTCGGCGTCATCGCGTGGCTGATGAACACGATCTTGCCCTTCACCGCCGCGGCCGGCGCGGCTTCGAGATCGGCGAGTGTCGGGAAATAGACGACTTCCGCCTCGACCCCGCGCGGCCCGGTCGATCCCGAATTGCCGAGCGCGGCGATCGTCAGCTTCTGCGCCGCCGCGCCCACGACCTCGGCGGTCTCCGCGCCGCGCACCCAGACCGGCATCTTGTAGGTCTCGATATGCACGTTGTGGAAGCCGAGCGCGGTCAGCTTCTTCACTGCCCAGGCGCGGGCGCGCGCCTCGGCCTCGGTCGCGGCGAGCCGCTGACCGACCTCGGTGGTCAGCCCCTCGGTAATGTCCCAGGCTACATCGTCCTTCAGCGCCGCATCGCGCAACGCGACGACGTCATGGGTCTGGGCAATGGCGGGAAGGGGAAGGGCGAGCGCGGCGGCGGCCGCAAGCAGGAGGCGCTTGGTCATGCTTGCGTGCTAGCTAGGCCCGTAACGTTTGCCAAGGCCTCGTCGTTTCTGCTTTGTTCGAATTTCGGCTGCGTTGCCAATTGGCGCTCCGATCGCTACATCGCCGCCAACCTTTCCCGCATCCCAGACTTCCATCGGAGACCCTATCGTGGCCGCCCAATACGCCTTCGTCATGAAGGACATGACCAAGACCTTCCCCGGCGCGCCCAAGCCGGTGCTGTCGAACATCAACCTGCAATTCTATCAGGGCGCCAAGATCGGCATCGTCGGCCCCAACGGTGCCGGCAAGTCGACGCTGATGAAGATCATGGCCGGCGTCGACAAGGACTTCACCGGCGAGGCATGGCCCGGCGAGAACATCACCGTCGGCTATCTCGAGCAGGAGCCCCAGCTCGATCCGACCAAGAACGTGCTCGAAAACGTCAAGGAGGGCGCCCGCGCCACTGCCGATCTGGTCGATCGCTTCAACGCGATCTCGGCGGAGATGGGCGATCCCAAGGACGACACCGATTTCGACGCGCTGATGGAGGAGATGGGCGATCTCCAGGCCAAGATCGACGCGGTCGACGGCTGGACGCTCGACAACCAGCTCGAAGTCGCGATGGAAGCGCTGCGCTGCCCGCCGTCGGACTGGCCGGTCGAGAACCTCTCGGGCGGTGAGAAGCGCCGTATCGCGCTCACCCGCCTGCTGATCCAGAAGCCCTCGATCCTGCTGCTCGACGAGCCGACCAACCATCTCGATGCGGAGAGCGTCCAGTGGCTCGAGCATCATCTCAAGGAATATGCGGGCGCGGTCCTGATGATCACCCACGATCGCTACTTCCTCGACAACGTCGTCGGGTGGATCCTCGAAATCGATCGCGGCAAGTATTTCCCGTACGAGGGCAATTACTCGACCTATCTCGAGAAGAAGGCCAAGCGCCTCGAGCAGGAAGACCGCGAGGAATCGAGCCGCCAGACCGCGATCAAGAACGAACTCGAATGGATCCGTCAGGGCGCCAAGGCGCGCCAGACCAAGTCCAAGGCGCGTATCGCCAAGTTCGAACAGCTCGTCGAGCAGCAGAAGGATCGCCGCCCGACCGGCGCGCAGATCGTCATCCAGGTGCCCGAGCGTCTCGGCGGCAAGGTCATCGAGGTCGAGAACATCTCCAAGGCCTATGGCGACAAGCTCCTCTTCGAGAACCTGTCGTTCAACTTGCCCGCCGGCGGCATCGTCGGAGTGATCGGCCCGAATGGCGCCGGCAAGTCGACCCTGTTCAAGATGATCACCGGCCAGGAAACGCCCGACAGCGGCACGATCGAAATGGGCTCGACCGTGCGCCTGGGTTATGTCGACCAGAGCCGCGACCATCTCGACGACAAGAAGAACGTCTGGGAGGAAATCTCCGACGGGCTCGATTACATGAAGGTCAACGGCCACGACGCCTCGACGCGCGCCTATGTCGGCGCGTTCAACTTCAAGGGCGCCGACCAGCAGAAGAATGTCGGCAAGCTCTCGGGCGGCGAGCGCAACCGCGTCAACATCGCCAAGATGCTCAAGCGCGGCGGCAACGTCCTGCTGCTCGACGAGCCGACCAACGATCTCGACGTCGAGACCCTGGGCGCGCTGGAGGAAGCGATCGAGAATTTCGCGGGCTGCGCCGTGGTGATCAGCCACGATCGCTTCTTCCTCGATCGTCTTGCCACGCACATCCTCGCCTTCGAGGGCAACAGCCATGTCGAATGGTTCGAAGGCAATTTCGAGGCCTATGAGGAAGACAAGCGCCGCCGCCTGGGCGACGCCGCCGACCGCCCGACCGCTTTGTCGTACAAGAAGCTGACTCGCTGAAGATGCTCCGGGTGCCTGCGCTCTGATGGCGCGCAAGGCGCCCGGCTTCGGCGACACGCTGGGCCGCTGGCTCGTCGACGAAGGACTGGTGCCTGCCGAAACAAGCGCCGGATCGCTCGCCGACGTGACACGCGTGCGCGCACTGCTGGTCGCAGCCGCGCGCGAGCGGCGTGCGGTCAGCTATTCCGAACTGCTCGGCGGCCTGGGCCACCGCTTCACGCGCCCCAAGATGCGCGCGGTGTGCAAGACGCTCGACGCGATAGACACCGCCGGCGCGGCGACGGGCGAGCCCAACCTCGCGGTTCTGGTGGTCCGCGAAACCGACCGGCTGCCGGGACAAGGCTGGTGGGTCGGCGCGCGCGAGGCCTATGGCTATGACGGCGAATGGAGCGGCCCGGATGCGGCCGCGTTGGTCGCCCGGCTACAGGCACTGGCATTCGATTATTGGCAGGCGCGCGAGCGCGGCTAGCCGATTTCCGCGGTCTCGATCGTCAGCCCGGCGACAGTCGCCGCGACGATCCGCTCTCCAAACGCAATCTCGCGCCGCTCGGCATAGGCATCGGCCACGGGCCGCCACATCTGAACGATCACGCGCGCGTTCACATCGGCAACCCAATATTCGGGAATACAGTGACGAGCGTAGAGCGCGGTCTTGGCGCCAAGGTCGAAGGCGAGGCTTGTGTCCGAAACTTCGATCAGCAACGCTACCGACGGCAATGGCACGAAGCCCTCGCCGCTGGGCTCGGTCGTGAGCATCAAGTCAGGCTCGGCGAGGTCGGCTCCCGATAGTTGCAAGCCGAACTCGATCACCGGACGCAGCGGCGATTCAAGCGCTTTGAGTATATCGCGTAACCGGTCGTACAACTCCATCTTGAGGATGCCGTGCGGCCGATGCTGTGCGTTCACTCCAACGATGCTCCCGTCGATAAGCTCGGTCTTGGCATATCCTTCGAACGCACCTGACTCGTCGAGCAGCAGATAATCCTCGACGCGCAGCTTCACCGGCAGCGGCGTGGTGTCGAGGGGGCGGTGCTCGGTCATGATTTGAACCTACCACAGTTGCTGTTTGCATGCACCAGCCCCCCTTTGACCTCAGCCGCGATTGCGCGCGGCGTCTACGCTCCACGGACCCGCGCCTGCAGCCGCAAGGTACAGGAAGATGAAGGCGTAGAGCAGGATCGCCTCGCCGCCATTGGCCGAGGGGAAGAAGCCCTTGGGCGCGTGCATCATGAAATATCCGACCGCGCACATGCCCGAGGCGATGAATGCCACCGGTCGGGTGAACAGTCCGATCAGCAGCAGCGCACCGCCGACCAATTCGATCGCCCCGGCGGCAAGCAGGATCGGTGGAAGCGGTGCCGGCATCGGGAAGGGCGGCAGCCCGAAGAATTTGGACGTGCCGTGATGCAGGAACGTGAGCGCGGCTGCGATGCGCAGCACGCTCAACAACGGGCCGGACCAGCTGGTGGGGATGGGCATAGGTTCCTCCTGTTCGAGGCGCATCCTCTGCGCCGTTTCACAAGTGGAACCTTCCATGCCCGCGCCCCCGAATCAACCGGCGCGGCGGAAACCGTGTGTTTCGCGCTTAATCGGCCGCGCGAGCGCGGTCGGGCCGCACTTCGGTACCGTGCGCGATGTCGTCGTCCTTGCGGACTCGGGCGCGGTCCTCCGGGTCAGTGATCAGCGCTTCCTCGGCTTGGCTCGCGACGTCGCGCGCCAAATTGCCGCCGCTGCTCGTCGGCTCGCCGCTTCCCGGGTTATCTTCGATGAGCTCGCGATCGTCATCAGCGCGCGCAGTCTCGGTGCGGGGATTTTCCATCTGCCGTCTCCTCTGCCCCGGACAATGCCGGGGGAAGGCGGCTGTTCCGCGTCAGGCGGTGAAGCGTTTGGTGAAACCCTTGGTCTGCTTCTCGCCCTCGGCGGCATAGGCCTCCACATGGTCGACGCGCGCGAGCGGGGTGCCCTGATGGCAGCCCTCGATCAGCTTGGCGACCGTCTCGTCGTCGCCCGAAACCAGGATCTCGACCCGCCCGTCCTTGATATTGCGCACCCAGCCGGTGAGCCCGGTCCGCTGCGCCGTGCGCACCACCCAATCGCGATAGCCGACGCCCTGGACGCGGCCCGACACCATAATCCGCTGTGTTATCATAGACTCATACTCGACCCGGACCCGAATGCGGGCTCCCCGCCGGCAGTCTAGCACAGCGCAGCAAAAGCGAAGCCGCGCGGCGATTCGGTTCGCCGCATCCTCGGCACGATTCAGGGCCGCGGATCAGGGGTAGGTTACGGCAATCACTTCATATTCCCGCTCGCCGCCGGGCAAGGTGACGCGGCGCAGGTCGCCGATCGCGGCCCCGCGCAGTGCCCGGGCGAGCGGGGCGTTCCAGCCGACCAGCCCCTTGCCGGCGTCGGCCTCGTCGTCGCCGACCAGAGTGAGCGTGCGGTGATTGTCATCCTCGTCGGCGATCGTAACGGTCGCGCCGAAGAACACCTTGCCGCGCTCCTCCTGCTTCGCCGGATCGACGACCTTTGCCGCCCTCATCCGCTTCGACAGCCAGCCCAGCCGCCGGTCGATCTCGCGCAGCCGCTTGCGGCCGTAGATATAGTCGCCATTCTCCGAACGGTCGCCATTCCCCGCCGCCCAGGCAATCGTCTCGACCAGGGCCGGCCGCTCGGTCGCGAACAGGGAGTCATATTCGGTGCGGAGCGCGGCATAGCCGGCAGGGGTAATGTAGTTGGGACGGTCCATCATGCGTCCCTAACATTCCCCTCCCGCTTGCGGGAGGGGCTAGGGGAGGGTGCGACGGGTGAGGGCGCTGATCGCTCGCGCATTGTCCTGAGCCCTCCCCTGACCCCTCCCGCAAGCGGGAGCGGAGCTCAAGAGATCTCAACCCGGCCGGTTCTTCCCCAGATACCAGCTCATGTTCGCCGGCCCGCGCGACCGGGCATATTGCGGGTTGAGCAAATCATAGACCACGGCGTTCTCCAGCACGCGCTGGACATAGTTCTTGGTCTCGAAGATCGGGATCTGCTCGACCCATTTGACCATGTCGCCGCCCGGCAGCCGCGGATCGCCATAGGCGCGGATCCACTTGTTCACATTGCCCGGCCCGGCATTGTACGCCGCCACCGCCAGCGGATAGCTGCCATAGAGCCCGAACACGCGCTGGAAATAGCTCGAGCCGAGCTTGATGTTGTAATCGGTGTCGGTGGTCAGCGATTCCCGATCATAGCTCAGCCCCAATTTGCCCGCGGTCTCGGCGGCGGTACCCGGCATGAGCTGCATCAGCCCGCGTGCACCAGCATGGCTCACGGCGGCGCGGTCGAACTGGCTCTCCTGGCGGGCGATCGCGTGGACGATCGTCCAATAATCGCGCTGCGATTCGGGCACCTTCACCGAGGGGAAGCCCGCCGCGGTATAATCGGACAGGCCATTCTCGAGCGCGCTGCGCCCGACCATCACGCCCAGATCGGGCCGCCCGATCGTCCGGCTGAGCTCGGCGGCGAGGACATGGTCGTTGTCGGTGGTCGCATCCCGCGCGATCTGACGGATGAACATCCCCTGCGAGACGCGGTCGCCCATCGTGCCCAGCAACTGCGCCGCGCGCACCGTTTCGCGGCGATAGAAGCCGTCGCGCGCCGCCGCATCGGCCAGACGCGTGTCGAGCGGCGGCGGTCCCTTGAGCGGCCGGCCGAGATGTTCGGCGGCGAGCTGGCCGTAATAAAGGTCGGCAAAGCCCGCGGCACGCGCGAAATAGCCCTCGGCGGCAATTTGGTCGCCCGCGGTCTCGGCGGCACGACCGGCCCAGTACAGCCCCTTCGACTGCGTCGTCGGCGTCTTTGATCCGCGCGAATAGCGCTCGAACATCCCCACCGCGTCGCGCGGGCGGGCGAGGTTGTAATAGGCGGTCGTCCCCGCGAGCCAGGTCAGGCTGGTATAATCGTCGCGCTCGCCAAGCGGCAGGTCGGCGATCACCGTGGTCGACGGGAAGGCATCGTCGACCTGGCTGGCGATCTGGTAGGCGAGGCTGTGCTGCCCGTCGGCCGAGGCGCCGCGCGCGGCCATCAGCAGCACTTCGTACCATGCCTCGGCATCGCCCGGATAGGCGGTGAGCCGCGGCCGCTGGGCGAGATAGGAGCGCATCGCCGGGCTCTGCCCGGTGTCGCGCAGCCAGCGTGCGCGGTCGGCGATATAGCCGGGATCGCTGCGGCCGAGGTCCATTGCCGTCACGCCCTTGAGCGCCGCGTCGGCGGCCTTGGTACGGAACGCGATCCGCGCCTCGAAGATCGGGCGCTTGGCCGGCGAGACGAAGGCGAGCTGGCGCTGCGCGGTGCTGACCGCGCCCTTCCACAGCAGCATGTCCATCCGCGCATCATGATCCGCCGGCGCCAGCGCCGACAGGAACGACGCCATCAACTTGCTCTCGTCGGCCGCGCGCAGCGTCCCCGCGCGCCACGCCTTGCGCGCCTCTGCGTCGGCATCGCCGCGCCGCCCCGATGCCGCCAGCGCCTCGGCAAAGCGCAAATGCCCGGCGGGGGTCAGCGGCGGAAAGCGCGTGAAGAAGGCCGTCACCAGCCCCGGCGCATAGGTGCCGCTGTCGAGCACCGTCTCGGCGGCGGCGCGGCGGCTGGTCTCGCCCGGCCAGCCGGGATGCGCGAGCATGAAATTGGCATAATCGGAGAACGGCCAATTGTCGGACTGCTGCAGCCGTTTCCACTCGACCAGCGCATATGACACCGGGTCGCCCTGGCCATAAGCCGGCTGGATCGGCGAGACCGCGCTCTGCAGCGCCCGCGCCATCGCCCCGAATTGATCCTGCGAAAGCTGCGACGAAGCCGCGACCCCCGACACCCCAGCGAGCAATACAGCGCTCTTGATAACCGAACCGAGCATGCTGGACATCATACGGACTCGCCGCCTATCTGCCAGTCCCGATTGCGGGATTTCAGGAAGATTTTCACGCCATGTTCTCCGGCTCGATTCCCGCTCTCGTAACGCCATTTCGTGACGGCAGCTTTGCGGAGAAAGATTACCGCGAGCTTGTTGAATGGCAGATTGCTGAAGGTTCGCTGGGGCTGGTGCCCTGCGGCACCACCGGCGAGGCCGCGACGTTGACCAAGGACGAGCATTTCGAGATCGTCCGCATCTGCGCCGATCAGGCGAAGGGCAGGGTGCCCGTCCTCGCCGGCGCTGGTTCGAATGACACCCAGGTGGCGATCGCCAACGTCCACGCCGCGAAGGCGTCGGGCGCCGACGCCGCGCTGATGGTCCCGCCTTATTACAACCGCCCCAGCCAGGAAGGCATCTTCCGACATTTCGAGGCGGTGGCGCAGGCGACCGACCTGCCGATCATCCTCTACAACGTCCCCGGCCGCACCGTTACCGACATCCAGCCCGTAACGATGGCGCGGATCGCTACGGCGTTCCCGGACCGTTTCCTGGGGGTCAAGGACGCCACCGGCCAGCTTGGCCGCGTCTCCGAACAGCGCGCCGGCTGCGGTGCCGGTTTCGTCCAGCTCTCCGGCAATGACGAGACCGCATTGGCATTCAACGCGATGGGCGGGACGGGGTGCATCTCGGTCACCGCCAACGTCGCGCCCCGGCTCTGCGCCGATTTCCAGGCTGCCTGGGCTGCGGGCGACACTGCCCGCGCGCTCGAGCTCCACGACCGTCTCTATCCGCTACACATCGCGATGTTCACCGATGCGTCGCCGGGTCCGGTCAAATACGCGCTCGGCAAGGTGCGTGCGGGTTTCCCCGGCGAGCTCCGCCTGCCGATGACCGAAGCCTCCGAGGCGAGCCGGGCCGCTGTCGATGCCGCCTTGGCGCATGCCGGCCTGATCTGATCCACCACTTGCAAAAGCTGCATCTTGCAGTGCGGCGAACGGTGGGAATCTGTCACAATCCGATCACAATCGGGGCCTAGCGGCGCGCTCAGGGAACATAGCCCTTTCGTGAAACCGCAGGCCATCCGGTGCATCAGCGCCGGGTGACGGCTGCGTGCGTCTCGCGAACCAAGAAAAGATTGGGGAACCGATGAAATCCGCTTTTACCCGCCGCGCCCTTCGTTCGAGCGCGGCCATCGCCGCCTTGCTCTATGCCGGCACTGCCTTTGCGCAGGACACTGCCACCGCCACCGCTCCGGAGGCTGACGCCGGCGACATCGTCGTCACCGCGCAGCGCCGCGAGGAGCGTCTGGTCGACGTGCCGGTCTCGGTCGCGGTGGTGCAGGGCGATTCGCTCCGCGACTTCCAGGCTGCAGGCGACGACACGCTCGCGCTCGCCGGCCGCGTCCCCGGTCTCTACGCCGAGACCACGACCGGCCGCATCTTCCCGCGCTATTACATCCGCGGCCTCGGCAATATCGACTTCTACCTCGGCGCCTCGCAGCCGGTGTCGATCATCCAGGACGACGTCGTGCTCGAGCATGTCGTCCTCAAGTCGAACCCCGTCTATGACCTCGACCATGTCGAAGTGCTGCGCGGGCCGCAGGGCTCGCTGTTCGGCCGCAACACCACCGCCGGCATCGTCAAGTTCGACACGATCCGCCCGAGCGACACCTTCCAGGGCCGCGCCGCGCTTTCGGTCGGCGAACTGGGCAGCAGCAACATCGACGCCGGCTTCGGCGGCCCGATTATCAGCGACGTCCTCTCGTTCCGCGTCTCGGGCCTCTACCAGCACCGCGACGATTGGGTCGACAACGTCTACACCGGCCCTAGCTTCGACGGCACCCGCGGCGGCTTCAACACGATGGGCGGGTTCGATGACCGCAACCTCCGTCTCCAGCTCCGCTTCACTCCGACCGACCGGCTGACTTTCGACCTTTCGGGACATGGCCGCTGGTACAAGGGCACGTCGACCCTGTTTCACCGCGGCGCGCTGATCAAGGGATCGAACAGCGTCGAGAACGAGCCGCGCGACCGCGTTGCCTATGACGAGGCGATGAACAACCCGCAGGCGTACGACACCTACGGCACGTCGCTGCGCGCCAGCTACGATCTGGGCGGCGCGGTGCTCACCTCGATCTCGGCATGGGAGACGACCAAGGGCTATAGCCGCGGCGACACGGATGGCGGCGCTGCACCCCTGTTCGCCGGCACCGCCTTCTACGGCGAATCGCAGGGCAACGTTCGTGATCTCGACCAGTTCAGCCAAGAGCTGCGCATCGCCAGCCCGGGCACCGGCCGGTTCAACTGGCAGTTCGGCGGCTATTATTTCGACTCGCGTGACATCACCGATTTCTACCAGCGCCGCTTCTTCCTCACGACGCCGTACAACCCGGCCGATCCGAACAACGGCAACAACAACAATCCCAACAATTGGGTGCGGCTGCGCAACACCAACACCAGCTGGGCGGGCTTCGGCCAGGTCAGCTATGAGCTGACCGACGGCTTCACGTTGAGCGGCGGTGCGCGTGTGACCAACGACAGCAAGCGCACGCGTCTGCTCAAGACCGCGGACAGCCCCACCGGCGTGGTCACCTACAACCCAGCGTTCCGCCGCGACGTCACGCTCGAAGACACCAAGGCGAGCTGGGATGTCAGCGCGCTCTACAAGCTCAGCCAGGATGTGAGCGTCTATGCGCGCGTGGCCAGCGGCTTCCGCGGGCCGACGATCCAGGGCCGCTCGGCGGTGTTCAACTCGGACTTCACCACGGCGGACTCGGAGACGATCCTGTCGTGGGAAGCCGGCGTGAAGGGTGCGTTGCTCGACAACCGCGTCCGCTTCAACCTGAGCGGCTTCTACTACACCGTCGACGACATCCAGCTGAACGCCAATGACGTGAACGGCAACGGCGTGTTGCTCAACGCCGACAAGGCCAAGGCGTACGGCGTCGAGGCCGAGCTCGACCTGCACCCGGTCGAGAATTTCGCGCTTTCGCTCGGCGGCAGCTGGCTCCACACCGAGATCGACGATCAGGCTGCGCTCGCGCAGGTCTGCGTGCTTGGTGGCGTGGTGGTCTGCACCGTCAAGGATCCGACCGTGGTGATCGCCGGCCGCGGCACCTTCGCCCGGATCGATGGCAACCGCCTGCCGAACGCGCCCGAGTACAATCTCAATGTCGCCGCGCGCTACGACATCCCGGTCCAGAACGACGGCAAGTTCTTCGTTTCGACCGACTGGAATCTCCAGGGTTTCACCAGCTTCGTGCTGTATGACACCAAGGAGTTCACTTCGAACGGCAATTTCGAAGGCGGTCTGAAGATCGGCTACGAAGGTAATGGCGGCGATTGGGAGATTGCGGCGTTCGCACGCAACATCACCAATGAGAAGAACCTCAAGGGCGTGATCGAGAACTATATGGCGGCGGTGTTCAACGACCCGCGCGTCGTCGGCATCTCGTTCAGCGCACGGATGCGCTGATCCGCAAACCGATCGCCTGATCGAAAACAGGAGGCCCGGCAGCTTGCTGCCGGGCTTCTTGCGTTTCTGGCGGCACAGGGCGCTTCCCTTCGCAGCCTCGCCCCCCTACATGCGCCCCTCTTATGGCTCGCCCACGTCCTGCTACCTTCGAGAAAGTGAAGACCGTCGCCGAGAACCGGCGCGCGCGCTTCGAATATTTCATCGAGACGGTCTACGAGGCCGGGCTGGCGCTCACCGGCACCGAAGTGAAGTCGCTGCGCTTCGGCGAGGGCTCGATCGCCGAATCCTATGCCGAAGTGAAGGACGACGGGGTGTGGCTGGTCAACGCCAACATCCCCGAATTCAGCCACGGCAACCGCTACAATCACGAGCCCAAGCGGCCGCGTAAATTGCTCCTTCACGAGCGTGAAATAAACAAGCTCCACGGCGCGGTGGCGCGTGAGGGCATGACGCTTGTCCCGCTCTCGATCTATTTCAACGGACGCGGGCGCGCGAAGGTCGAGCTGGCGCTGGCGAAGGGCAAGAAGACGCATGACAAGCGCGAGTCGATCAAGGAACGCGACTGGAAGCGTGAGCAGGGCCGGATCCTCCGCGACCGTGGCTGAGCGCGGCGTGGGCGGACGGTTCCGCGCCTGGGTGGATCGCAACCTGCCGACCCGCGAGAGCTTCGAATCGAACCGCTGGCTGCGCCCGATCGCGCACCGCATCCTCCATTCGTCGCTGTGGCGGATGACGCGGCGCTCGGTGCCGCGCGGAGTCGCGCTCGGCATGTTCACCGGCATCCTGATCCCGATGGGGCAGATTCCGGCCTCGGCGGTGCTCGCGCTGCCGCTGCGCGCCAACGTCCCCGCGGCGGCGCTGACCACCTTCTTCACCAATCCGCTGACCACGCCGTTCCTGCTGATCCTCTATTACAAGATCGGCGGCTGGGTGCTGGGTCTGACAGGGACTTCGCCCGTCGAGGCGAAGACCGCAGTGGCCGATAGTGGCTGGCTGCACTGGCTCGCGGCGGACGTCGGCCTGCCGACCGCGGTTGGCATGGCGATCTGCGCGGTGATCGGCGGTATCCTCGGCTATGTCGTCACAGCATTGGCGTGGCGGCTTTGGATCTCGCGCAAGTGGCGCAAGCGCTCAACCGAGCGCGCTGAGCGGCAGATTGACGTGGCATAATAGGCGCTTAAGACAGCGCCTTTCTCTTTCGAAGGGTCGCCCCATGCGTCTTCCGCTTCTCGCCACTACCTTCCTCGCAGCGCCCGCCTTGCTCGCCGGTTGCACGCGCGGCGAAACCCTGCCGCCTGAGGCAGCTGCCGCGCAGACCGCGACCGTCTCGCAGGCCGCCGTCGGCCCGGTCGCTCCGGCGACAGCGGCGCGTCCGCAGCTCGGCAATTACGGCTTCGACGAGGCCGGGATGGACAAGTCGATCGCGCCCGGCGACGATTTCTATGGCTTCGCCAACGGCACCTGGGCGCGGACGACGCCGATCCCGTCGGACAAGTCCAATTTCGGCGCGTTCAACGTCATCGACGATCTTTCGAAGCAGCGCACGCAGGAAATCCTCGAGGCGGCAAAGAACGATCCCAATTCCAAGATCGGCGTTGCCTACGCGACCTATCTCGACACCGCCGCGATCGACGCCAAGGGTCTCGCGCCGATCCGGCCGTGGCTCGACCAGATCAAGAACGTCAAGACCAAGTCGGGCCTCGCGGCGCTCTACGCGCAGGCCGATCGCAACGGCGTGCGCGGTGTTTTCGGAAGCTATGTCGGCCAGGACGACAAGAACCCCGAAGTCTATGCGCTCAGCCTCTCGCAGGGCGGCCTCGGCATGCCCGATCGCGACTATTATCTGTCGAAGGATCCCAAGCTCGCTGAAACCAAAGCAGCCTATGAGAAGCACCTCACCAACGTCCTGAGCTTGGCCGGCGAATCCAATTCGGCGGCGCGCGCCAAGGCGATCGTCGCGCTCGAGACGCGGATCGCGCAGGCGCACTGGACGCGCATCGAGAGCCGCGACGCGAACAAGACCTACAACAAGATGACCGTCGCCCAGCTGACCCGCAAGGCGCCGGGCTTCGACTTCAAGGGCTATTTCACCGGCATCGGTGCCAATGTCGACACTGTGATTGTCGCACAGCCGAGCGCAGTGACCGGGATCGCCAGGCTGGTCCAGGCGACCCCGCTCGCAGTGCTGAAAGACCAGTTGCTCGTCCGTAGCCTGGACAATTTCGCCGACGTGCTGCCGTCGAGCTTCGACAAGGAGCAATTCGCTTTTTACGGCACCACGCTCTCGGGCACGCCCGAGCAGCAAGTCCGCTGGAAGCGCGCGGTCGAATTCACCACGGGGGCGGTGTCGGATGAGGTCAGCCAGGCCTATGTCGCGAAATACTTCCCGCCGGCGACCAAGGCCGCAGCCGATGCGCTGGTCAAGAACGTCATCGCCGCGATGGACCGCCGGATCGACAAGCTCGACTGGATGGCACCCGAGACCAAGGTGAAGGCGCACGCCAAGCTCGCCGCTTTCACGCCCAAGATCGGCTACCCGGATCGCTGGCACGATTATTCGAACCTCTCGATCGTCGCGGGCGATGCCTATGGCAACAACGTCCGCGCCAACAATTGGACGCACGAGGACGAGATCTCGAAGCTCGGCCAGCCGATCCGCCGCTGGGAATGGGGCATGACCCCGATGGAAGTGAACGCCTACGCCAACTTCGGCATGGTCGAGATCGTCTTCCCCGCCGCCATCCTCCAGCCGCCCTTCTTCGACCCTAACGCCGATCCCGCGGTCAATTACGGCGGCATTGGCGCGGTGATCGGCCACGAGCTCAGCCACCATTTCGACGACCAGGGTGCCAAGTACAACAATGAAGGCCGCCTGACCGACTGGTGGACTCCGGCTGACGTCGCGGCGTTCAAGGCGCGCACCGACGCATTGGTGGCGCAGTACGACAAGTATGAGCCGCTGCCCGGCATGCATGTGAAGGGCGCCCTCACGCTCGGCGAGAATGTCGCCGATCTTGCCGGCCTCACGGTCGCTTATGACGCGTACAAGCAGTCGCTGGGTGGCGAGGCCGCACCGGTGCTCGACGGCATGTCGGGCGATCAGCGTTTCTATCTCGGCTGGGCACAGGTCTGGCGGCGCAATTACCGCGAGGCGAACCTGCGCCAGCGCCTGCTGACCGATCCGCACAGCCCGTCCGAGCAGCGCGCCTGGGTCGTGCGCAACCTCGACCCCTGGTATTCGGCGTTCGCGCCGGCGCCGGGCAACAAGCTGTTCCTGACCCCGGAACAGCGCGTCCGCATCTGGTGATGTAGACTCCCGCTCCCTTCGGGAGCCGGAAGCGGCCCGCGCGCGGAGCGCGTGGGAAGGGTGAGGGCAGGTAACGACCTCACCCTTCCGCCGCTCCGCGGCTCATTCCCTCTCCCGATGGGAGAGGGAATACTTGACCCGCCGCGCCACAGCGAACATCGCTAGCCGCATGGCGACCCTGCCGACTCCCGTACCTCCCACGCGCCGCTTGCTGCCGCTGCTCGCCGCTGCGGCCGGGGGCGTGATCGCCGCCACGCTGATCCTTGTAACGCTGGGCGACCGCACAGTCGCGATCGGGTTCCTCGCAGCGGGTATCCTCGCTGCCGGGATCCTGTTCGGTGCCCGACATCTCCTCCGTCGCGATGCCGACGTCGAGGTCCATACCGACTGGTCGGTCGCGCAGGCGCTTGCCGCTGCGGCAGGCGATGCACTGGCGGTGACCGACCGCGCCGGCCGCATGGTGTGCGCCAACACCCGCTACGAGATTCTCTTCGCCGGCTGGCCGACGCCGCCGTCCTTACCGGTGAGCGATGCCGCAGTCGAAGCGCTCGGCGTCGCCGCGCGCACCGCGTGGCGGGACGGCGAGGCGCATGTCGACAATATCCAGGTGTTCGGCGCACCCGTATCGGCGCGCGTCGAACGAGTCGGTGACGAATCGCTGGTGTGGCGCTTCGTCGGCGTCCAGGCACTCGACCTCGCCGCGCAGGTCGAGGCGCTGATCCACGGTAACACCGGTGATCGGCTTGCCTCGGCGGGAATCATGGCGGTGATGGTCACCCCGGAGGGGCGGGTCCGCTCGGCCAACCGTGTGTTCAAGGCACGCGCAATGGGTTCGCCCGACGCACCTGCGGAGGGTCGCGACTTCACACGCTTTCTGATCACCGATTCGATGGGGCTTGTCCGCTTCGAGCGCGAGGGGCTGGAGGGCAATCCGCTGCGCGTGCTCCAGATTCCCTTCCTCGACGGCGAGGACGCGCCGATGCTCGTGGCGTTGCTCGACGAGGACAATCTCGCGCTGCCGACTCCGGCAATCGGCGCAAGTGCTTCCGCACATGTCCGCTCCCTTATCGCCATGCTCCCCTCGGGGCTCGCCTTGGTCGATCGCGACGGACGGTTCGTCAGCATGAACGATGCGTTCGTCCGCGCCGCGCGGATCAACGCCGCCGCGCCGCCGCTTTACCCAATCGACCTGGTGGTGCGCGAGGACAAGGCTGCGCTCGCCGACGCCGTCCGCCGCTTCGCCGGCGGCGCCGCGCAGTCGGCCGAGATGACCGTTCGCTTCGTCGACGCCCCCGAGGAACCGGTGGCGCTCACCATCGCCGGCGCGCGCGGGCTCGGAGACGCCGCGGTGCTGATCAGCCTCAAGGATTCGGGCGAGGAGGGCAAGCTCAAGCGCCAGATCGCCCAGGCGACCAAGATGCAGGCGGTCGGCCAGCTCGCCGGCGGCGTCGCGCACGATTTCAACAATATCCTGACCGCAATCATCGGGCATTGCGACCTGATGCTGATGCGCCATTCGCCCGGCGACAGCGATTATGACGACATCCAGCAGATCCGCGCCAATTCCAACCGTGCCGCCTCGCTGACCCGCCAGTTGCTCGCATTCTCGCGCCAGCAGACCCTGCGCCCGCAGGTGCTTCAGCTCCCCGACGTCATCTCCGAAGTCTCGAACCTGCTCAAGCGCCTGCTCGGCGAGACGGTCCGGCTCGAGGTCAAGCACGGCCGCAATCTGGGCCCGGTGCGTGCCGACCCCGGTCAGCTCGAGCAGGTGGTCGTCAACCTGGCGGTAAATGCCCGCGACGCGATGCTCTCGGCCAATCCCAATGGCGGCGGCACGCTCACCATCGCCACCGCGTGCGTCGCCGCGGCCGAGGTCCGCCAAATGGACGACGACGTTCTCCCCGTCGGCGATTATACCGCGCTGCGCATCACCGACACCGGCACCGGTATTCCGCCCGACATTCTCGGCAAGATTTGGGAGCCCTTCTTCACCACCAAGGAAGTGGGGAAGGGGACCGGGCTCGGCCTTTCGACCGTCTACGGTATCATCAAGCAATCGGGCGGGTTCATCTTCGCCGACAACATCCCCGGCGGCGGTGCCGAATTCACCATCTATCTGCCGGTCCACAGCGCGCCCGAGGCGGTCGTCGCCAAGGCGCCGGTGAAGCCAAAGCAGATAGACCTGTGGGGGTCTGGAACGATCCTGCTCGTGGAGGACGAGGACATGGTCCGCGCCGTCGCCGAGCGGGCGCTCACGCGCCAGGGCTATACCGTCGTCACGGCCGAAAACGGCGAGGCCGCGCTCGAGAAGATCGCCGAGATCGAAAAGCCCGACCTATTGATCAGCGACGTGGTGATGCCGTCGATGGACGGGCCGACGATGGCGCGGCAGGTCCGCGCGCGCTATCCCGACTTGCCGATCCTGTTCATGTCCGGTTACGCCGAAGAGCAGCTTCGCAAGTCTATCGATATCGACAATGTCGCCTTTCTGCCCAAACCCTTTTCGGTTCAACAGCTTGCCGAGGCTGCCCGCGACGTTCTCGCCCCGAAATAACCTCTTGGCGGCGGCGAAATTTCCTGCAAAAGGCCGGATATGCCGACGCTTCGCCGGGTCCTCATCGTTGAGGACGAGCCCCTGATCGCCATGATGCTCGAGGACTTTCTCGATGCGCTTGACCGGGAGGTTGCCGGCACCGCCGACGACGTCGCGGGCGCGTTGGTGCAGATCGAGGCGGGCGGGGTCGAAGCTGCGATTCTCGACGTCAATCTGCGCGGCGGCGAGCAGAGCTGGCCGATCGCCGCCAAGCTCGCGGAACTCGACATTCCTTTCATCCTGGCTACCGGCGGGGCAGGCGATTCGATTGCCGAGCCGTGGCGCGATCGTCCGATCCTGTCCAAGCCCTTCACGATGGATGGAGTCGAGAAGGCGCTCGACGCGCTGGGCTGAGCATCGCCGACCCATTTCGATCGGGGTCTGGTATCGCGATCTAACGCTTTCCTGCGTCGGGCATCGCGGCAATCGCTTCAATCTCGATAAGATATTCGGGCCGCGCGAGCTGGGACACGTAGACCCAAGTGCTCGGTGGCGGCTCGGTACCGGCGAACATCGCGCTGCGCTTGTGCGCGATCGCGGCAAAATCGGTCGGCTTTGTCGTGGCATAGATCGTCATCTTGACGATATCGGCGGGACGCGCGCCTTGCGACGCGAGGATCGCGTCGATGTTGTCGAGCGCCTGCGCCGCCTGCTCTTCGATTGATTTCGGCACCGTGCCGTCTGGTCGATTTCCGACCTGGCCGGCAAGAAACAACAGTCGCGTGCCGGCCGGTACGACGGCGACATGGCTATAGGCCGCGACCGGCTTCGCGACGGTCGGCGGATTGATCTTGCGAACGTCCTGAGCGCTTGCCGACGCACCGCAGAGCAAAGCCGGCAGCAAGGCGATCGACGAGGGGCCTAGTGTCATCTCGCACCTCCGAATGCGATGTAACCGAATCCCGATGCGCGCGCCAACCGTGTCGAGCAGTCAATCGACAATCCGCACCGGATCCCCCGCGCGGATCAGCCCGGGCCGCGCTGGAGTGGCGTAGACACCATAGGCATTGCCGAAATGCTGCGCGACCGTCCGTAGCACGCGTGCATCCTTGGCGGCGGTGTCAGGGTCGATCGTGATCAATACGCAGCGCGGGATCGGATCGGCCATCTGCACCACCGCGCCATCCTCGGCGGCGTTTCCGAAGGCGAGCCGCAGCCCCTGCCAGTCGTTCACCGGCAACTCGCTTTCGATCACCACGTTGATCCGGAAGCGCCGCGGATCGAGCGCGCAGCCATGCACGGCTTCCACCTTGCCATGGCTCGCGGTCGTGACGATCGAGATCGGCATTGCGTCATAGATGCCACGCGCGACCTGGAGCAGCCCGACCGGTTCCCGCGCCGCGGCCTCGAGATGCGCATGCAGCAGCGGGTCATGCAGCGGCACCACCGCGCCGTCGGGCGTCTCGACCAGCACGGCCGAGGTCTTGGGCGCGCCCGGATCGGCGAAGGTCGCGCGGTGCAGCACCATCGCCGGCACTTCGCGCGCGGTCAGCCAAGGGAAGCGGGTACCATTGGCTTTGCGGACAAAGGCATATTGCCGGTCGCCTTCGATGCCCTGCCAGTCGACTTCGGCGACAGCCAATTTCTCGCCCGCCATCGATTTGACGGGGAAGCGGTTCAGCGCCGCGACATGGCCGACGATGCGAGTCATCGCGGCGCGCTATCGGGCAAAGGCCGATGCCGCAACCCGTGACAGCCGCGGCACGATCGGGCAGAGCGCTGCCATGATCAACCTCACCCGCGACGGCCCGGTCGCGACCATCGCGCTCGCGCGGCCCGAGGCAAAGAACGCGCTGCCGATTGCGGCGTGGCAGGCCCTCGCCGTTGCGGCGCGCGACCTGGGCGATGCCCGCGCGCTGATCCTGAAATCCGACGTTCCCGGCATCTTCTCCGCCGGTGCCGACGTCCGCGAGTTCGAGGCGCTGCAGGCCGACCCGGCGTTACGCACGAGTTTCCGCATCGCAATGCGCGACGCGATCGAAGCGCTCGCGTCGGTGCCGATTCCCGTGATCGCCGCAATCGACGGCGGATGCTTCGGTGCCGCGGTCGCGCTGATCCTCGCCGCCGATATCCGCGTCGCCGGCAATCACGCTGAATTCGCCACCACCCCCGCGCGGCTTGGCCTCGGTTACCCGCAGGAGGATGTCGCCCGGCTGGTGGAGCAAGTGGGCCAGGGCATGGCGTCGCTCATGTTGTTCACCGGCGACCGGCTGGTCCCCGACGAGGCCAAGCGCATCGGCCTCGTCGAACTGCGTGCCAAAAAGGCGATCGACACCGCCACCGGGCTCGCGACGGCGATCGCCGGTAATGCGCCTCAAGCGGTTGCCCTGCTCAAGCGGACGATCCGGGGTGGAGAGGGCCTCGACCAGGCGTTCGACGATGCATTCGGAGGTCCCGAATTCGCCGAGGGTCTCGCCGCCTTCCGAGAACGCCGTAAGGCGCTGTACCTATGAGCGATATCGCGGAGATAATCGAGGGAAAACAGAAAGATATATTGCTGCTTTGCGATCATGCCGCAAATGGGGTGCCGGCCGATATCGATCTCGGCATTGCTCCCGAATTGCTCGATCTCCATATTGCGATTGATATCGGTGCGGGACCGCTCACCCGCAGCCTTGCCGCGCGGCTCGACGCTCCCGCGATCCTCGCTAAAGTGTCGCGGCTAGTGATCGACCTGCATCGCGAACCCGATCATGTCGGCCTGATCCCGCATCGCAGCGACGGTCATTGGATCCCCGGCAACGATCCCGTCGATCGCGAGGATCGCATCGCCCGCTTCCATGCGCCCTATCATCGCGAACTGTCGCGCCGCATCCGTGCGCAGCGGCCCAAGCTGATCCTGTCGATCCACAGCTTCACGCCTCGCCTCGAACACGGCGGGACGTCACGCCCTTGGCAGGTCGGCATTCTCTACAATCGCGACGCCCGGGCCGCCCGCCCGGCGATAGACTATCTCCGCGATCAGGGCTTCAACACCGGCGACAACGAACCCTATTCAGGCCGCCTGCTCAACGCGACGCTCAATCGCCATGCCGAGGCAAACGGCATTCCCTCCGTCGCGATCGAAGTCCGGAACGATCTTATCCGCGACGACACCGGGGTTTCGCAATGGACCGAGGCGTTGGGCGGCCTGGCAAATTCTTTGCGCAATAGTCTTGCGCAAAATGGGGCTACCACGACATAGGCTTGCGCATCATGACCAATCGATTCGACAAATCTCGCCTCCCCAGCCGCCACGTCTCCGTCGGACCCGAGCGCGCCCCGCATCGCAGCTATTATTACGCGATGGGGATTACTGAAGAGGATATCGCCAAGCCCTTCGTCGCACTGGCGAGCGCAGGCAATGACAGCGCGCCATGCAACACCACACTCGATTTCCAGGCTGACGCCGCGCGCGAGGGCGTGATCGCCAATGGCGGCATGCCGCGCCGCTTCAACACGATCACCGTCACCGACGGCATCGCGATGGGGCACCAGGGGATGAAATCCTCGCTGGTCAGTCGCGAGGTGATCGCTGATTCGGTCGAGCTCAGCGTGCGCGGCCATTGCTACGACGCGCTGGTCGGCTTCGCGGGCTGCGACAAGTCGCTGCCCGGGATGATGATGGCGATGCTCCGCCTCAACGTGCCCTCGATCTTCGTCTATGGCGGGTCGATCCTGCCCGGCCGCTTCCACGAAAAGGACGTCACTGTCGTCGACGTGTTCGAGGCGGTCGGCAAGTTCGCCGCGGGAAACTGTCCGCTCCACGAGCTGACCGCGCTCGAAAAGGTCGCGTGCCCCGGCCACGGCGCCTGCGGCGGCCAGTTTACCGCCAACACCATGGCGTGCGTCGGCGAGGCGATCGGGCTCTCGCTGCCCAATTCGAACATGGTCCCCGCGCCTTATCAGTCGCGCGAGCAGATCGCCGTCGCCGCGGGGCATCAGGTGATGAACCTGATCGAACTGAACCTGCGCCCGCGCGACATTTGCACCCGCGAAGCGTTCATCAACGCGGCGCGCGTCGTTGCGGCCACCGGCGGTTCGACCAATGCCGCGCTCCATCTGCCCGCGATGGCCAGCGAGGCAGGAATCGAATTTGATCTCCATGATGTGGCAGAGGCTTTCAAATCAACGCCTTACATTGCCGACCTTAAGCCCGGTGGTAAGTATGTGGCCAAGGACATGCATGAGGCCGGCGGCGTCTACATGCTGATGAAGACGATGCTCGCGGGCGGCTTCCTCGACGGCAATTGCAAGACCGTGACGGGCAAGACGCTCGGCGAGAATATCGATCAGGTCACCTGGAACCCGGACCAGAAGGTCATCTATGACGTCAAGACGCCGCTTTCGCCTACCGGCGGCGTCGTGGGGTTGCGCGGCACGCTGGCACCCGAGGGTGCGATCGTGAAGGTCGCCGGGATGCACCGCCTCCAGTTCGAGGGTCCGGCGCACGTCTTCGACTGCGAGGAAGATTGCTTCGATGCGGTCGAGAACCGCCGGATCCAGGACGGCGAAGTGCTGATCATCCGCTATGAAGGTCCCAAGGGCGGTCCCGGCATGCGTGAGATGCTGTCGACGACCGCCGCGCTCTACGGCCTCGGCATGGGCGAGAAGGTCGCGCTGATCACCGATGGCCGCTTCTCGGGCGCCACGCGCGGCTTCTGTATCGGCCATGTCGGCCCCGAGGCGGCCGAAGGGGGCCCGATCGCCTTGGTCGAGAATGGCGATATCATCCGCATTGACGCCGAAGCGGGCACGATCGACCTCGACGTTCCCGAGAGCGTCCTCGCCGAGCGCCGGGCAAAGTGGCAGCCACGCGTCAATGATTACCAGGCGGGCGCGCTCTGGCGCTATTCCCGTACCGTCGGCCCCGCTTATAAGGGCGCGGTAACGCACCCGGGAGCGAGCGCCGAACGCCATGTTTACGCGGATATCTGAAAATAGGCGCCTCTCATTCGGGAGGGGCGTGCTTGCGGCCATAGTCACGTTCCAACTCGCTGCGTGTGGATCGGCATCTGACCGGTCGGAGGAGCCACCAGCGGAGGCAAACCAGGCCGCGCCGGAGTCCGCAGTTCCCCGGATTCCCTGCGCCGCTGCCGGTACCGCCGAACTCGCGCCGGTCTGCACCGTCGAGCGCGCAGAAACCCCGGCGGGTGTCGTCCTCACGCTCCGTCATCCCGAGGGCGCCTTCCACCGCATCCAGATCACGCAGGACGGCCGCGGCGTCATCGCCGCCGACGGTGCGGAGCCCGCCAAGGTGACGCCCTTCGGCACCGACCGCATCGAAGTTGAAGTTGGCGGTGCGCGCTATCGGCTCCCCGCGATCGTCCGTCAGTGATCCCCGCCGGCGCGCCGATCCTCACCGCCGCCGAGATGCGCGCCGCCGAGCAGGCGGTGTTCGCCAGCGGCGTGTCGCAGGATGCGTTGATGGAACAGGCGGGCGCCGCGGTCGCGCGCGAGACCGCGCGCTTTGCGGCCGGTCGGCCCATTCTGGTCCTCGCCGGCCCGGGCAATAATGGTGGCGACGCCTATGTCGCGGCGCGTTTGCTCAAGAATGCCGGTCATGACGTCAGCCTCGTCGCAACCGGCGCCCCGGCTTCCGGCGCGGCCGAGCGGATGCATGCCCTGTGGCACGGCCCGACCAGTTCGCTCTACGCGGCACGGCCGCGCCCGGTGCTGGTCGACGGTCTGTTCGGAACCGGCATGACGCGCCCGCTCGAGCGCGGCCTAGCCGCGGTCTTCGCCGATCTGTGCAAGCAGGCCGAGTTCACGTTGTCGATCGACCTGCCGTCGGGGATCGATACCGACACCGGCGCCGATCTCGGCGCGCCGCGCGGGATTGACGTCACCCTCGCACTCGGCGCGCTCAAGCCCGGGCATCTGCTCGACGCTGGACTCGAGCGTTGCGGCAAGCTCCTGCTCGCCGATCTCGACATTCCCGTCGACACCCAATGGCGCACCGTCGCGCGGCCCAGGATCGAGACTCCGGGCGCGCACAGCCACAAATATAGCCGTGGGCTCGTCACCGTGATCGAGGGCGCGATGCCTGGCGCCGCGCGCCTTGCCGCCCGGGCGGCGATGGCGGGCGGGGCGGGCTATGTCGTGCTTGCCGGCGATCGCCCGTGGGGCGGGGGACCCGATGCGCTCGTGCGTCGCGAAGTGCGCAGCGCCGAGGACCTGACCGAATTTCTCGGCTGGGATCGCGTCGACGCCGTCGTGCTCGGTCCTGGTCTCGGACGCGACCGCCGCGCCGAGGCGTATCTTCGCGCCGCGTTCGACTCACCGTGTCCGCTGATCCTCGATGGCGATGCGTTGACCCTGCTGGGTACCGGCGCTGCACGTTGGCTCGCGTCGCGCGCCGCGCCGACCTGGATCACGCCACATTCGGGCGAGTTCGACCGGATGTTCGAGGGCGGCGGCAGCAAGATTGACCGCACCGTCGCGGCGGCCGCGGAGGCGCGCGCGACGATCGTCCACAAGGGTGCAGATACCGTGATCGCATCGCCCCAAGGTGAGGTTCGCGTGCTCGCCGGGGCCTCGCCCTGGCTGTCGACCGCGGGGACCGGGGACGTGCTCGCCGGGCTGCTCGCTGCACAGGTGGTGCAAGGCGGGAAGGGCGTTGTCCCGGCGGAAGCTGCGGCGTGGCTCCATGCCCGCGCGGCGCGGCTTGCCGGACCGGCGCTGATCGCCGATGACCTGGTCGAGCATATTTCTGGGGCGGTTTCAGAATGTCTGTGAATGATGACGAGGTCCTTCGCGTCGCCGCGCGCGGCGATGGCGTCACCGCCGATGGCCGCCACGTAGCGTTTGCCGCGCCCGGCGACCGGCTGACGCCGGAAGGCACCCTCGTTCCCGGCCCGCACCATCAGGTGCCGCCGTGCAAGCATTTCCTCGAATGCGGCGGATGCCAGCTCCAGCACCTCGACGATGCCAGCTGGACTCAATTCCTTGCAGACAGGGTCGCGGGCGCGCTCGCGGCGCAGGGCATCGAGACCTGGGTCCGCGCGCCTTTGCTGTCGCCGCCCAATACCCGCCGCCGCGCCACGCTCCACGCCGAGCGCCGGGGCCGCCAAGTCCGCCTGGGCTTCACGCGGCAGAGCAGTCACGAGCTGATCGACATTGAGGAATGCTGGGTCCTCGCCCCCGAACTGTTCGCGCTGGTGGCGCCGCTGCGCGGCATGCTCGCCGCGTTGATCCCGGGCACGCGCCGGATCAACGTCCACGTCGCCCAGACCGACCAGGGGCCCGACATACTGATCGACGGGCTCGAAGCCGAAGGACTTGCCGCCGCCGAGGCGCTGAGTGCCTTCTCGCACCGCCACCACCTCGCGCGCCTGTCGATCGACGAGGGCTTCGGCCCGGGCGCGCGCTACGAGCCCGAGCCGGTCACCGTCACGCTGAGCGGGGTGCCGGTCGCGTTTCCGCCTGGCAATTTCCTCCAGGCAACCCCCGAGGGCGAGGCGGCTTTGGTCGCCGCGGTGCAGGATATCACCGGGGATGCCAAAGCGGTCGCCGATCTGTTCGCCGGGCTCGGCACCTTCACCTTCGCTTTCCCCAAAGCCAAGGTCTACGCCGCCGAGGCGGCGCGCGATCCGATCATGGCGCTGAAGGCTGCGGCCGGCGCGGCGGGGCGAGCGGTGTTCGCCGAGCACCGCGACCTGTTCCGCCGTCCTGTCACTGCCAAGGACCTATCGAACTTCGACGCTGTCGTACTCGATCCGCCACGCGCCGGTGCGCGGGAGCAAGTTGCGGAGATCGCGCAATCGGGTGTGCCGGTGCTCGCATATATTTCGTGTAATCCCAGCACCTTTGCACGGGACGCTGAGACATTATGCGAAGCAGGGTATCGCTTGGACTGGGTCCAGCCGGTTGGCCAGTTCCGCTGGTCCACCCATGTCGAACTGGCGGCGAAGTTCACGAGATAGCTTGCGTTTTGTGGCCGCGGCGCCTGGCTCAGGGATAATCCGCGCGCACGAAGAACAGCCCATCCGGAGGCGCATTGAGCCCCAGCCGCGCCCGATCCCGCGCCTCGAGCGCCGCGCGCACGTCCGCCACCTGCCATTTGCCCTGGCCGACTAGCCCGAGGCACCCGACCATCGAGCGCACCTGGTGGTGCAGGAAAGATCGCGCCGAAGCGCGCACCGTCAGGCGGTCGCCGTCGCGCGACACGTCGAGCCGGTCGAGCGTCTTGACCGGGCTCTCCGACTGGCAATGCGCCGAGCGGAAAGTAGTGAAGTCATGCCGCCCGACTAACGATTGCGCCGCATCGTGCATCGCATCTGCGTCGAGTTCCCCTGGAATCCGCCACGCCAGTCCTTTCTCCCAGGTCAGCGGCGCACGGCGGCAGACGATGCGATATTCGTAGTGCCGCGCCAGGCACGAGAAGCGCGCGTGCCAGTCGTCCGGCACTGCCACGCAGTCGAGGATCGCTACCGGGGCGGGGCGCAGCCGCGCGTTCAACGCCTCCATCAGCCGGAACGCGGCCATGTCGCGCGCGACATCGAGATGCGCGCGCATGCCTAGACCGTGCACCCCGGCATCCGTGCGCCCTGCTGCGTGCACCACGATCCTTTCGCCGGTGACCGCGAAGGCGGCCTCTTCGATCGCCTGCTGGACGCTCGGGCCATGATCCTGCCGCTGCCAGCCCATGAAGGGACGGCCGTCAAACTCCACGGTGAGCGCAAACCGCGTCAAAGCTGCGTGCCCGCCGGGATCGCGAAGCCGCGCAGCAACTCGCCTGACGTCATGACGCCCCGTCCGGCGCGCTGGACGAGGGTAGGGCGGATCGCCCCGCCACCGCAAGCGATCGTCAGCTGGCCGTCGATCACCGTTCCGGGCACATCCGTTTCCGCGACCACCTCGGCGGTGTGTATCCGAACGCGCTCGCCGGCGATCTCGAAGAACGCCCCGGGCACCGGGTTGAAGGCACGCACCTGGCGCTCGACCTCCACCGCGGGCCGCGAGAAATCGAGGCGCGCCTCGGCCTTGTCGATCTTCGCGGCATAAGTGACGCCATCCCCGGGTTGCGCCACCGCCGGATAAGCCTCGATGTCGCCGAGCACCTCGACCATCAGCCGCGCCCCCAGCGCGCTCAGCTCGGCCGTCAACTCGCCCGCGGTCTTGCCGGCCACCGGCGTCCGGCCTTCGAGCCGCACCGGGCCGGTGTCGAGCCCGGCCTCCATCTGCATGATTCCCACGCCGGTCTCGCTGTCACCGGCGAGGATCGCCCGCTGTATCGGCGCGGCGCCACGCCAGCGCGGCAACAGCGAGCCATGGACGTTGAGGCAGCCCAGACGCGGCGCATCGAGCACGGCCTGGGGCAGGATCAGGCCATAGGCCGCGACCACCGCGACATCGGCGTCGAGCGCGGCGAAGGCTTCGATCGCATCAGGTTCCTTGCGGAATGAAAGCGGCGTGCGCACGTCGATCCCCAGCGCTTCGGCGCGCGCGTGCACCGGCGAGGGCGCCGTCTTGCCGCGATTTCCGCGCCGCGGCGGCTGGCTATATGCCGCCACGACGTCGTGCCCCGCCTGCACCAGCGCGTCGAGCACCGGAACGGCGAATTCGGGCGTGCCCATGAAGATGATCCGCATGGCGCCGCTTTCGGTGGGAGCGGCGATAGGCGCAACAAAAATCCGTTCGCCCTGAGCTTGTCGAAGGGCCGCTCTGTCTTCTTGGTTTTGAGAAAGGACAGGGCTTCGACAAGCTCAGCCCGAACGGTTAGGGATGCGACATGGCCTCCCCCGAAATCGAAGCCCTGACCCAGGCGCTGTCGCGCCTCCCCGGGCTCGGCCCGCGCTCGGCCCGCCGCGCGGTGCTCCATCTGCTCAAGAAGCGCGAGACTGCGCTCGATCCTCTGCTGTCGGCGCTCACCGCAGTCAGTCGCCGTCTGTCGACCTGCGGCATCTGCGGCAATGTCGATACCACCGACCCCTGCGCGATCTGCGCCGATCCGCGCCGCGACGCGCGCTCGCTATGCGTCGTCGAGGAAGTCGCCGATCTCTGGGCGCTCGATCGCGCGCGGCTGTTCCCCGGCAAGTTCCATGTCCTGGGCGGCCGGCTCTCGGCGCTCGAAGGGGTTCGCCCCGAGGATTTGCGCATCGACAGCCTGGTCCGCCGCGTCGCCGCCGGCGGTGTCGACGAAGTCGTGTTGGCGATGAACGCCACGCTCGACGGCCAGACCACCGCGCATTACCTCGCCGAGCGCCTTGAAGCCTATCCGGTGCGGATCACCCAGCTCGCCCACGGCCTCCCCGTCGGCGGCGAGCTCGACTATCTCGACGAAGGCACCTTGGCCCAGGCCCTCCGCGCGCGCCGCCCCGTGGCTTGATCTTATTGGAGGTCGCGAAGAAGATTATTCGCGCAAAGGGCGCAGAGGGCGCAGAGACTGGTCCCGTTTTCGGCGCAGCCGCTCTTCCTCAATCGTGGAAGCTTCCTGCGCTTCGCGCTTGGCTGAGCACCTCTGCCTCCTCTGCGCCTCTGCGCCTCTGCGCCTCTGCGCGAACCACTTCTCTCTTCGCATTCGCGCAAAACCAAAATGACCTGAGCGGCTTGCGACCAAAGCAACGTCGGACTATTTTACCCTGATGGCCATTCTCCCCATCGTCGAAGTTCCGGATCCGCGCCTGCGCCTCATCTCCCAGCCCGTGGCGGAGGTGAATGACGAGCTGCGCGACCTGATCGCCGACATGTTCGATACGATGTACGATGCCCCCGGCATCGGCCTTGCGGCGATCCAGGTCGGCGTGCCCAAGCGCGTCATCGTCATGGACCTGCAGGAAGAGGAAGACGAAGAGGGCAAGCCGATCCGCGCGCCGCGCGTCTTCATCAATCCCGAGATCCTCGACCCCGCCGAAGAGCAGTCGGTCTATACCGAGGGCTGCCTGTCGATCCCCGAGCAATTCGCCGATGTCGAGCGTCCGGCGCGCTGTCGCGTCAAATGGCTCGACGCGCAGGGTATTGCGCATGATGAGGTCTTCGAAGGCCTGCTGGCGACGTGCATCCAGCACGAGATGGATCATCTCGAAGGGATCGTGTTCATCGACCATCTCTCGCGCCTCAAGCGCGACATGATCCTCAAGAAGCTCTCCAAGGCGCGCAAGGCCGCGGCCTGACCCAGCGCTCCTGCGAAAGCAGGAGCCCAGGGTAGCTAAGCCCGCTGTCATTCTGGACTCCTGCTTTCGCAGGAGCACTGTGAGTATAGGATTGCTCGACGAGCCGCCGCGCGCTAGGTTCGCCTTCTGTTCCAGGAGGTGAAGGTTGGACTCGCTCGCACTCATCGTCGTCGTCGCAGCGTTGGTCGTCGGGCTTGGCCTGGGCTGGTTCCTCGGCACGCGCGGCGTCGCGCAAGCGCGCGCCGAGCGCGACAAGCGCGAAGCCGATTTCAAGGCGGCAATCGCCGATCTCGCCGCGGCGGAAGAGCGCGCGGGCGAAGTCCCCGGCTTGCGCAGCGAAGTCTCGCACCTGCGGGACGAGCGTGATCTCGCCCGCCTCGAACTCGTCGAGCTCAAGGCCAAGGCCGGCGCATTCGAGGAGCGGCTCGCCGAATTCAAGGGCGCACGTGACGTCATGGCGGGCCAGTTCCGCGAGCTTGCCGCCAACATGCTCGGCGAGACGCAAAAGGCCTTCCTCGAGCGCGCCGAGGCCCGCTTCAAACAGTCCGAGGAAGTCGCTGGGCAGAACCTCCGCTCGATGCTCCAGCCGGTCAGCGACCGGCTTCAGCGCTATGAGGAAGGCGTCGCCAAGGTCGAGGCCGAGCGCCGCGACGCGTTCGGCGAATTGAAGGGCCAGATCGAGCAGATGCGGATCGGCCAGGAGAAGGTCAGCGCCGAGGCTGCCAAGCTGGTCAATTCGCTGCGCAACGCGCCCAAGTCGCGCGGGCGCTGGGGCGAGCAGCAATTGAAGAACGTACTCGAGACCTGCGGACTGTCCGAGCACACCGATTTCGAGACCGAGGTCAACGCCGCGGGCGAAGAGGGCGGTCGGCTGCGTCCCGACGCGATCGTCCGCGTGCCCGGCGGCCGCGCGCTGGTGATCGACGCGAAGGTGTCGCTCAACGCCTATCAGGACGCGTTCGGGGCGGTCGACGAAATCGAGCGCTTCGCCGGATTGAAGGCCCACGCCGATTCGATGCGCGCGCATATCAACGGGCTCGGCAACAAAGCCTATTGGAGCCAGTTCGAGGACGCTCCCGATTATGTGATCATGTTCGTCCCCGGCGAGCATTTCCTCTCCGCCGCGCTCGAACATGACCCGACGCTATGGGACTTCGCCTTCGACAAGCGCGTGCTGCTGTCGACCCCGACCAATTTGATCGCGATCGCGCGTACCGTCGCCGCGGTGTGGCGTCAGGAGAAGCTCGCCAAGGAAGCACGGCAGATCGGCGAGCTCGGCAAGGAGCTGCACGACCGGCTCGCCAAGGCGCTAGGCGACCTCCGCGTGGTCGGCAGCGGGCTCAACACGGCGGTCAAGAATTTCAATACCTTCGCGAGCAGTCTCGAAAACCGGGCGCTGGTAAGCGCGCGCAAGCTCAAGGACCTCAACATCGAGACCGGCGCGCGCGAGATCGAAAGCATCCCGCCGGTCGAACTCCTCGCCAGCCATGCTCATGAGCCGAATGCGGAGCCCGAGGCGGAGGCGGCCGAATAGCGACTCCGCGCACGCGCCAGGGCTTCGGGCCACTGACCGACGCCCTGGATGGGTGGAGGGATCAGGGCCGGTAGCTCAGCGCCGAGGGGCGGGCGCCAGTACCAGCCGGCTCCCGCCGCTGCCCGTCAGGACGAGCTTGCCGCCGCGGTTGCGGCTGACGCTGAGCGGTTTGCCGAGGACGCGCAGGATATTGGTCTCCTGCGCGTTCTGTGCCCGCTGCACGCATGCCATTCTCGTCGAGGCGAGACGGCCGGCAGTCAGCCGCCCGCGTTCGAAGCGGAAGCTGCCGTTGAAGTTGTTGCAGCTAGCATTACCGCTGATCCGGTCGCCGTTGAACGTCACGCGCGGCGTGGTGCGCGGTGCCACGCGGCGGCCGTCGATCGACTCGATCCGCCAATTGCCTTCGAGCAGCGAGGCCTGGGCGGGGGCGTCCGAAAGCACGGCACCGCCGCAACCGCGCAGCGTGCGTTTGCCCAGGGTCACCGTGACCGTGTCATGGAAGGTGCGATCGCGCATCCCGTCGCTGCATTCCAAATGCGTGATGTCGACGGTCATCCCGCGTGCCTCGTAGCGCTCGCCGTTGAAGCCGATGATAGGCCGCGGCTTGGCGACGCGGACGATGCGTCCGCCTGCCGGCTCGTAGCGGATTGTCCCGCCGTCGATCGTCAGCGACCAGAACGGCTCGGTGCCGCTGGCACGATAGGGCTCGGCGTTCGACTGGGCGAACGCGGGCAGGGCGGTCAGCAGCAGCAATCCGGTAGCGGCAAGTTTGATCACGGCTTGTCTCCTTTGTCGCGACGCCGTGCCCCGGCGCGGCTGAACAGCGCATGGCCGTAATGATCGGGTCGCGTTCAGGATCTAACCGCGCGTCCTGCTCAGGACTTCATACGCCATCACTGCCGTTGCAACCGCCGCATTGAGGCTGTCGGCCTTGCCCAGCATCGGGATCTTGACGAGCAGGTCGCACTCAGTGGCCATGAAGTCGGGCATGCCCTGTGCCTCGTTGCCGGTGAGCAAGAAGGTGGGCGCGGTGTAAGCCGGTGCCTTATAGTCATGTTCGGTGTCGAGGCTGAGCCCGACCAACTGCCCCGGTCCGGCCCGCAGCCATGCGACGAACTCGCCCCAGCCCGCCTTGGCGACCGGCACGGTGAATAGCGCCCCCATGCTCGCGCGAACCGCCTCGACCGAGAAGGGGTCCACGCATTCGTCGAGCAGGATCAGCCCGCCCGCACCGACCGCGTCGCCGGTGCGCAGGATGGTGCCGAGATTGCCGGGATCGCGCAGACGCTCGGCGACCAGCCAGATTGGCGAGGAGCCGCGGTCGAGATCGGCGAGACCGAGCGCGAATTCGGGATAGACGCCGACGACGGCGCCGGGATTGTCCTTGCCCGACAGCTTGGAGAGGATGTCGGCGTTGGTTTCGATCGCCTCGCCGCCCGCACCCTCGGTCGCCGCGACCAGGGCCTGGACCAGCGGGTGTGCAGCCATGTCGCGTGCGAAGAAGAGGAACTGGGGCAGCCGCCCAGCTTCGCGCGCCTCGGTGAGGATGCGGAGCCCCTCGGCGAGAAACAGCCCTTCCTCGCGGCGGTGTCGCTTCTCGCGCAGCAGGCGGACGCGCTTGATCAGCGGGTTGGAGAAAGCAGTGATTTCGCGCGGCATCAGTTCCCCTTCCGCTTGCGGGAGGGGTTAGGGGAGGGGCTGAGCAGGAAGATATTTCGGGCCACGGACGCCACATGCCCTCCCCCCCCCCCCCCCCGACCCCTCCCGCAAGCGGGAGGGGAGAAGAGATCATTCCTCGCCGAACCGCGCCTCGACGAGTTCGGCCAGTGCCTGCACTGCCTCGGGTGCGCCGTCGCCTTCGGCGCTGATCGTGATCGTGTCGCCCTTGGCCGCGCCCAGCATCATCAGGTCGAGGATCGACGTGCCCGATGCGCTCGATCCATCCTTCTCGACGGTGAGTTCGACCGGCTGGCTGGATGCCAGCGTGACGAAGGCCATGCTGGCGCGGGCATGCAGGCCGCGGCGGTTCTCGATCATCACGTTACGCGTCGTACGACTCACGCGGCGGCCTCTCCCAGAACCTCGGATGCGACGGTGATGTATTTGCGCCCGGCGTCGCGGGCGGCGGCGACCGCTTCGGTCACCTTCATCGCCTTGCGCGCGCTGCCCAGCCGGATCAGCATCGGCAGGTTGATGCCGGCGATGACTTCGATCCGCCCCGCCTCCATCAGCGAGATGGCGAGGTTCGAGGGCGTGCCGCCGAACAGGTCGCTGAGCACGATCACCCCGCGGCCTTCATCGACGCGCGCGATCGCCGCGGCGATGTCCGCGCGGCGGGCTTCCATATCGTCGTCGGGGCCGATCGAGATCGGTTCGATCCGTTCCTGCTTGCCGACTACATGTTCCATCGCGACCACGAACTCCTCGGCGAGTCGTCCGTGCGTCACGAGCACCAAACCAATCATCTCAAACTCCGCCCCCTGATATGGTCACCGGGGCCCCCTCCAGCGAGTCCTGCGGCGCGGTCTGCAAATCGCGGTGCGTCACCGTGGGCGAAAATCCCTCTTCGCGCAACCGCCGCGCCATCCGCTCGGCGACGTGCACCGAGCGATGACGCCCCCCCGTACACCCGAATGCGGCGGTAACATACGCCTTTCCTTCGGCCTGGTAGCGGGGCAACAGCAGGAGCAGCAGCGCCTCGATCTGCGCCATCGCCGGTCCGTAAGCGGGATCGGCGGCGACATAGGCCGAGACATCGTCGTCCTGCCCCGTTCCGGGACGCAGCGCAGGGACCCAGTGCGGATTGCGCAGGAAGCGCATGTCGAACACCAAGTCGGCGTCACGCGGCAGTCCGCGGGCAAAGCCGAACGAAGCGATCGTCACGACTGTCCGCCCAAGCCCGTCGACCGCGAACGTTGCCCTGATCTGCTGCTGAAGCTCGTTCGACGACAGCGTCGTGGTGTCGATGAGCCGGCTCGACCAGCGCCGCAGCGGCATCAGCAATTCACGCTCGCGGGCGATACCGTCACTCGCCGGACGGTCCTGCGCCAGCGGGTGGCGCCGCCGGGTCTCCGAATAGCGGCGCTCCAGCTCCACGCCGGAGCATTCGAGGAACAGGGTGCCGACCTGATGACCTTCCTGCTCGCTCAATCTCTTGACGCGCTGGACGATGTTCTCGGCGTCGAACCCGCGGGTCTGGGTGCCGATCCCCAGCGCGAGCGGGCGATCGTCGTCGCCGTCCGCGCCTTCGCCCGGAGGCGTGTCGAGCAGGCGGTGGAGCAGGAGGAGGGGGAGATTGTCGACGGTCTCCCAGCCGAGATCCTCGAGCGTGCGCAGCGCGGTCGACTTGCCCGCCCCCGACATGCCGGTGACGAGCAGGATCTGCTTGGGCCGCCGCTGGCTCACCGCGCGCTCTGCTTGAGCGCCAGCTCGACCTTGATCGGCGCCGATGGCTCGAGCGCGGCCAGGGCGAGCACCGGCACGTCCACCCCGGCGATGCGGCGCGACCGGGGATCCTCGGGAAAGCGGGGCGGGGCGTCGAGAATGACGATCAGCAGGTCCACCGGAACGCGCTCCACGCTGGGCAACTCGACAATGCCCAGCCCGCGTACTTCGATCCGTCCCGCAAGATGCGCCGGCGCGCAGGCGATGAGCCCGCCATCCTGGCGCTGGCAGATCACTTGGCCGTCGGAGACCAGGGCCGCGCCGCGGTCGATCAGGCGTAGCGCAAGGTCGGACTTGCCCTCGCCCGAACGCCCTTCGATCAGCACCGCGCGACCGCCGATCGCGACGCACGCGCCGTGCACCGTCTCCGAGGAGACTTCGGGAAGCCGGATCTCGGGCATCAGCCGCGCTCCGCCAGCGGCAGCCGTACGACGAAGCGCGCGCCGCGCAATCGATCCTCGCGTGTTTCCACTGAAATGCTCCCCTGATGGCCTTCGACGATGGTGCGTGCGATGGCAAGCCCTAGCCCCGAATGCTGACCAAAGGCTTCACTCTCGGGACGCACCGAGTGAAATCGCCGGAAAATCGCCTCGCGCGCCGCTTCGGGAACGCCCGGGCCCTCATCCTCGACGCGGACGACCAGCATGTCGCGCTCGCGCGCGGCCGAGATCGTGACCAGCCCTCCCTTGGGGGAGAAGGACACGGCGTTCTCTATGAGGTTCTCGAAGACACGCTCCAGCCGCGCGCCCTCGCCGAGCACGGTGAGCGAGGCGCCGGGGCGGCGATCGAACAGGACGCGGATGTCGGAGGGGAGGCCGCGCGTAGTGCGCTGGTCGAGCAACGCAGCGATCATCGCGCCGATGTCGATCGCTTCGAACGTCGCGCGGCTGAGCTGGGCGTCGAGCCGCGAGGCGTCCGAAATGTCGGTGATCAGCCGATCGAGGCGATGGACATCGTCGCGGACGATCGCGAGCAATTGCTCCTGCAGCGCCGGATCCTTGACCTTGGTCAGGCCTTCGACCGCGGAGCGCAGCGAGGCGAGCGGGTTCTTGAGCTCGTGGGTGACATCGGCGGCGAAGCTCTCGGTGGCATCGATCCGTGCGCGTAGCGCCTGGCTCATGTCCGAGATCGCGCGCGCGAGCATGCCGATCTCGTCGCTGCGCTCGGGCAGCCGCGGCACCACCACTTCGCGCGCGCGCCCAAGCCGGACACGTACTGCCGCGCGGGCGAGGCGCCGCAGCGGCCGGACGATCGTTCGCGCGAGGAACAAGGAGAGCAGGATCGACAGCAAGGCGACGATCGCCAGCACCACGCTCAGTCGGAAGCGCTCAAGCCGCACCGTCTGGGTGATGTCGCGCGCGTTGATCGTCGTCATCACCACGCCGAGCTGGGTTATCGGTGCCGCCGCGGTGATCACCGGGGTGCGATCGGGTGCGCGCCAGACGGTCGCCGGGGTGCCCAAGGTTTCGCGGGCGATGCGGACATCGGGCCAGTCGAGCCCGCGGTCGCGCCTGCGCTCGCGGTACAGCGGCGCGCGGTCGGCGCCCGCGACGGTGTCGATCAGCGCGTCGAGGAAGCGCGCCGTGGTCTGGTTGGGCGGGTCCTTGTCGGGATCGCGCAGCACGAGATTCCGCAGCCCGAGATCGTGGCTGTCGGTGATCAGCCTGCCGCCCTCGTCGAACAAACGGATGCGGGTGCCGGTGTCGCGGGCGAGGCTGAGCACGAGCAGGTCGCGGCGGGCAGGGGTCGCCGAGGCGAGCGCCTGTGCGATCAGCCGGACCTCGCCGCGCGCTTCGGCCACCCGGCTGTCGACGATGCGGCTGCGATAGCTGTCGAGGTAGAAAAAACCGCTGCCGAGCAAGGCGAGCGCGAAGATGTTGACCGCGAGAATCCTCGGAGTGAGGCTCACGCGGTTCGACCATTTAAGCGCGAGGTCGCGCTCGTTATTCGTCCGAGAAGCGATAACCGGCGCCATAGAGCGTCTCGATAGCATCGAACTCGGGATCGACCTGCCGGAATTTGCGCCGCACGCGCTTGATGTGGCTGTCTATCGTGCGGTCGTCGACATAGATGTCGTCCTGATAGGCGGCGTCCATCAGCTGGTTGCGCGTCTTTACGATCCCCGGGCGCTGCGCCAGCGTCTCGAGGATCAGGAATTCGGTGACGGTCAGTGTGACGTTGGTGCCGCCCCAGGTGACGCGGTGGCGCGCCGGATCCATTACCAGCCGCCCGCGCTCCAGGCTTTCGGCCGCCTCCTGCGTCCCGCCCTCGGCGCTCGGCTGGCTAGGCTCGGTACGGCGCAGGATCGCGCGGATGCGGGCGATCAGCAGCCGTTGGCTGAACGGCTTGGCGATGTAATCGTCGGCGCCCATTGCGAGCCCCAGCGCCTCGTCGAGCTCGTCGTCCTTGCTGGTCAGGAAAATCACCGGGATCGCGCTCTTCTCGCGAAGCCGGCGCAGCAGCTCGAGCCCGTCCATCTTGGGCATCTTGATGTCGAGCACCGCGAGATCGGGCGGATTCTCGATCAGCGCCTTTAACGCGCTCTCGCCGTCCGAATAGACGCGGGTGAGGAATCCCTCGGTCTGGAGCGCGATCGAGACCGATGTCAGGATGTTGCGGTCGTCATCGACCAGCGCGATCGTCGCGGTCATGCCGGGCAGCGTGCGTGGCTTTGGAGCATCAGGGCAGGGGTTAAAGCAAAGTCGCGGCCGGCTCAATCGGTTGACAACGCTTACCTGGATTGACGCTCCGAGGATGTGCCGCCTAAGCGCCATGTCATTGATAACGCGGCCTCGCCTTCGGGAAGAGGCTTAGCGACCTTGGAGGTATGGATGTCGACCACGCGCATTTCGCGGCATGGTCTCGGTGCGCAGGGCATCGAGACTGGGGCGGAGCTATTCTGGAATTTGGAGACCGCGCCGCTCGTCGAGCACGCGCTTCGCCGCGGCGAGGGCAAGCTCGCCAAGGATGGACCGCTCGTCGTCACGACCGGCAAGCACACTGGCCGCTCGGCCAATGACAAGTTCATCGTCCGAGACGCCGAGACCGAGACGAGCGTCTGGTGGGGCAAGGCCAACAAGGCGATGATGCCCGAGCACTTCGCCGCGCTCAAGGCCGACTTCCTCGCCGAGATCGCACAGCGCGAGACGCTGTTCGTGCAGGATCTGTACGGCGGCTCGCAGCCCGAGCACCGAGTCAACGTCCGCGTGATCAATGAGCTGGCCTGGCACAGCCTGTTCATCCGCACGATGCTGGTCCGGCCCGAGGCGAGCGAACTCGAAAGCTTCGTTCCCGAATATACGATCGTCGACCTGCCGAGCTTCCGCGCCGATCCGGCGCGCCACGGCACGCGCAGCGAGACGGTGATCGCGGTCAGCCTCAGCGAGAAACTGATCCTGATCGGCGGCACCGCCTATGCCGGCGAGATGAAGAAGAGCGTCTTCGGGCTGCTCAACTATCTGCTGCCGCCCAAGGGCGTGATGCCGATGCACTGCTCGGCCAATATCGGTCCCGACGGCGACACCGCCGTGTTCTTCGGGCTGTCGGGGACTGGCAAGACCACGCTATCAGCCGATGCCAGCCGTACGCTGATCGGCGATGACGAGCACGGCTGGTCCGACACCGCCGTCTTCAACTTCGAAGGCGGCTGCTATGCCAAGATGATCCGGCTTTCGGCGGAGGCCGAGCCCGAAATCTTCGCGACGACCAAGCGCTTCGGCACGGTGCTCGAGAATGTCGCGATGGACGGCGAAAGCCGCGAACTCGATCTCGACGATGCCAGCCTCGCCGAGAACAGCCGTGGCGCCTATCCGATCGACTTCATCCCCAATGCCTCGGCGAACAATCTCGGGCCGGTGCCGAAGAACATCATTTTCCTCACCGCGGACGCTTTCGGGATCATGCCGCCGATCGCCAGGCTCAGCCCCGAACAGGCGATGTACCATTTCCTCTCAGGCTACACCGCCAAGGTGGCGGGCACCGAGATCGGCATCACAGCGCCCGAGGCTACCTTCTCGACTTGCTTCGGCGCCGCCTTCATGCCGCGGCACCCGTCGGAATATGGCAATCTGCTCAAGGAGCGAATCGCCAGAGGCGGGGTCGATTGCTGGCTGGTCAATACAGGTTGGGCAGGGGGCATGGCGACCGATCCGGGCATCCAGCGCATGCCGATCAAGCTGACCCGCGCCTTGCTTGGCGCGGCGCTCGACGGCAGCCTGAGGAACGCTGAGTTCCGCGTGGATCCGAATTTCGGGTTCAAGGTGCCGGTGCAGGTCGCTGGGGTCGACCCGGCGGTGCTCGATCCGCGCGCGAACTGGGTAGACAAGGCGCGATACGATGCCACCGCCGCGAAGCTGGTCGACCTGTTCAACGCGAACTTCACGCAATTCGTCGATCATGTCGACGAAGGCGTGCGGCAATCGGCGCCGCGTATCTCGCAACCGGCCTGACCTCGTCGTACTCCTGCTTGCGCAGGAGCACGAAGGCTGGTTCAAGCCGATGCATGACCGACCTTCCGCCCCGCTTGTTCGATTCCGACGCCGAGATCGTCCGTCTCGGCGAAGGGCTGCTAGCGTGCAGCCTGCAGAAGGAAGACTGGACTCACGAGGCGCATCTTGCCGCGTGCTTGTATCTGCTCGCTGAGCGAACCGATGTGGACGTCGACGCTGAGATCGGTGGACTGATCTCACGCTTCAACGAGAGCGTAGGCGGCGTGAACGATGATAAGGGCGGCTATCACGACACGATCACGCAGGTTTACGTCGCTGGGGTTCGTCTGTTCTTGCGCTCCCATCAGGCGGGCAGCCTTGCGGAGCGCGTTAATGCGCTGCTGAGCTCGCCGATGGGCCGGCGCGACTGGCCGTTGGGCTTCTACAGCCGCGAATTGCTGTTCTCGGTGAATGCGCGACGTGGTTTCGTGCCGCCCGACCGCGCGCCGCTTCCATCCCGTCTATAAGGGATTGGTAACTGCGTAGGGATCCCCCAGTGAAGTTCATCACCTTGAAGGCAATCAACGGCGAGCCGATCCTCGTCAACATTACCGCGGTCCGGACCGTCTCCTCGATCGACCTCGCCGGGGTCGAAATGGGCGTGATCGGCTTCGACAAGGCGCACGAAGTCGTCGTGAGCTCGACCGTGGCCGAGATCACCGACGCGGTCACCGCGGCTGCGCAGGGCTGAGCGTTCCGCTCTGAAAGGTTCGGGACTTAGACCAGCCCTTCGCCGGCTACGATGTCGTGATGCTCGACGTGGACCGGCCGTTCGAGCAGATATGTGTCGTCCTCGGGGTAATAACGCGCGATCGTGATGTCCGCGCCGGCGAAGCCGCGGATCGCATCGAGGCTCTCCCACCAGCTCAAGGTCGTGACTTCGGTGGTGCCGTCGCCGAGGTCGCGGAACAACATCTGGAAGCCGCGATTGCCTGGCGTCGATGTATAATCAGCGCCGCCGGTGCCGGCGATATAGTCGCGATAGGCGTCGCGTTGATGCGTGCGGATCACGCCGCGCCAGCGTCGCAGGATCATTTCCGTCCCTCCACTGCAAAGGGGACCGCCGCGCCCGCTGCACAAGCGAGGAAGTCCTTCCACTCGAACCCGCTGCCCAGCACGATGCGCGCGATCGCGCTTTCACGCCATCCCAGCAGATCGAGTATGCCGATTGCCTGGCCGAACTCGATCGCCGACGCGACACCGAACGCGATGGCCGTCGCCTGCCAGGGCGACAACGGCAGCACCGCGCGCAGGCTGCAATAGACCAATATCACCGCGAATACGTCGCCCAGATACGGCCGGACGAAACGATCGCGGACATAGAGGGCGATGAGGATCTCGATGCCGAGCAGCACCGCCGCCGCCCCGGCGTGACGCGGCGACCAGGTCAAGCGGCTCAGCCTTTTTGTCCCGCCACATAGCGATCGACGACGTGGCCAAGGACGGTCATCGGCACGTTGCCGCCGAGCACCACGGCATCGTTGAACGCCTTGAAGTCGTAGCGTGTGCCCAGCGCCGCCTTGGCGCGGTCGCGCAGCCGGTTGATCTCGCTATGGCCCACCTTATAGCCACAGGCCTGACCCGGCCACGAGCAATAGCGGTCGACCTCGCCGGTGACCTCGTCGACCGACGAGCCGTTGGCATGCACGAACCACTCGATTGCCTGCTGGCGCGTCCAGCGCTTGGCGTGGAGCCCGGTGTCGACCACCAGTCGGCAGGCGCGGAAACCGAGCGACTGAAGATAGCCGAGCTTCTCGGCCGGATTGTCGGCATAGACGCCGAGTTCGTCGGCGAGCTGCTCGGCATAGAGCGCCCAGCCTTCCGAATAGGCGTTGAACTGGAGCAGGCTGCGGATCAGCGGCAGCTTGAACGTGTATTCACCCTGCCAGACATGGCCGGGGATTGCTTCGTGATAAGCGAGATCGGGCAGGCTGAAGCGGGTGTGCAGGCCGGTCGAGCGCAAATTGATCCAGAACTTGCCCGGGATCGTCCCGTCGATCGAGCCGGGGCCGCCATAGGCGCCGGGCGCGCCCGGCTCCTCTTCGGGCGGTAGGCGCCGCACTTCGACATTACCCTTTACCAAGGTGTTGAACGCCTGCGGCATGCGGCTGCGGATGTCGCTGATTCGCGCGTTGAGGAACTTCATGATCTCGGCACGTCCGGGATCGCCCTCCGCGAAGGTGAAGCGCGGATCCTTGGCGAGTGCCTCCATCCGTGCGCCGACGCTGCCCTGGCTATAGCCCTCCTTCTTGAGGATCGTATCCATCTCGGCCTGGATCGCCGCGAGCTGGTCGAGCCCCATCTGATGGACTTCCTGCGGGCTCATTTTCGTCGTCGTGCCGGCGCGCAGGGCCCAGGCGTAATAGGCCTCGCCGTCCTTGAACTTCCAGACGCCGGCATCTGACGTCGCGCGCTTGCGCTGGCGTTCGAGCTCGGCGATCTGACGGTCGAGCGCAGGCACGATCTTGTCGTTGGCGAGCATCCAGGCGCGATTGCCGAAATCGCCTTCCATCCCGGCGCTGCGGTTGGCGAGCGAGGTCACCAGCCCCCAGCCGGCAGTGTTGCCGCTGCGCGCGAGCCGGATCTGCTTGAGCGCCTTGTCGAGCAGGAAATCGGGCGCAACCACGCCCTGGCCGCCGGCGATCTTGAGCCGTTCGGTCTCGCCGTCGAGCTGATCGGCATAGGCTTCGACCCGATCGAGATAGGCCTCGGCATCCTCAGGCGTGTTCACCTGGTGATCGGTGTCGAGCATCCGCGGCACGTCGAGATAGGCGCCGACATTCTGGATGACGACATAAGGCGTGTTGCGCCAGCTGCCGACCGCGACGTCGCCATAGGGGAAGGCGAACCCTTCGAGCGCATTGCCGTAGGCGGTCTGCACCACTTCGACGTTGGTGCGGGTCAGCGGGCTGAGCAACGCCGGATCGAGCTTGCCGAGTTCGGCAAGTGTCGTGCGGAGATGCGCGGCGATCTTGCCTATCCCCTCCGGCGAGCGATCGGCGAGCTGATGTTTGAGCGGCGCGCGCGCGTCTTTGTCGATCCCCAGCGAGGTGGCGCTTTCCGGATAGAGCGTGAGGAAGGTCTCGGCCGTGTGCGACAATAATGCTTCGGCGCGCGCGTCGCCCTCAGCGAATAGGGCGCTCGCCTGGCGCGGAAGCGCGGCTGCGGCAAGGGTTCCGGCTGTGCCGAGCAGCAGCTGGCGGCGAGTGGTACGCATGGTCATTCCTTGAAGTCAGGCGATTACGGGTTCGACGGTCAGCGAGGTTCCTACCGCCCCGACGATGCGGACATGGGCGCCGATGGGAGCGTCGGGTCCCGAGGCGAGCCACTCGCTGTCACCAACGCGAACCTTGCCCTTGCCGGCCGCGATCGGCTCGACCACGGTGACCACCTCGCCGATCAGCCGAGCGACGCGGTCGTTCAGCAGGGGATCGGCGCTCGGCACCGGGTTCTTGACGTACCAGCGCCGCCCGAGTGCCACCGCCGCCGAGGATGCGATCACGAACACCGCGACCTGAAAGGTCAGCGCGAAACCCGGGATGATCAAGGTCACCACGCCGGTCACCGCCGCGCCGGCTGCAACGAAGACGAGGAAGATACCGGGGACGAGCAATTCGGTGATGGCGAGCACCGCCGCGAGGATCAGCCACGAGAGCCCGGGAGTGGCGAGCAATGCGGCCATGGCTCAGCCCTCCTGGCTACCGAACGGCGTCGGGCGCGGGCGCGCAGGCGGGGCGGGGGGCGCCGGCGGCTGCGGGCCGCGGCCGAGCGCATCCTTGGCGAGCTCGCCGATCCCGCCCAGGGTGCCGATCAGTTGGGTCGCCTCGACCGGGAACAGGATCGTCTTGGCGTTGGGCGAAGTCGCGAACTTTCCGACCGCCTCGACATATTTCTGCGCGACGAAATAGTTGATCGCCTGGCTCGATCCCTTGGCGATCGCATCGGACACGAGTTCGGTAGCCTTGGCCTCGGCCTCGGCCGAGCGCTCGCGCGCCTCGGCGTCGCGGAACGCCGCTTCGCGCCGGCCCTCGGCCTCGAGGATCTTCGATTGCTTCTGGCCCTCGGCGCGCAGGATCTCCGAGGCGCGCGTGCCCTCGGCCTCGAGGATGTTGGCGCGCTTCTCGCGCTCGGCCTTCATCTGGCGGCCCATCGCGTTGACGATGTCGGCGGGCGGACGGATGTCCTTGATCTCGACGCGCGTGATCTTGACGCCCCAGGGCGTGGTCGCGTGATCGACGACGTTGAGCAGCCGCGCATTGATCTCGTCGCGCTTGGACAGGGTCTCGTCGAGGTCCATCGACCCCATCACGGTGCGCAGGTTGGTGGTGGTCAGCTGGAGCAAGGCGACATAGAGGTCCGACACCTCATAGGCGGCCTTGGCGGCATCGAGGACCTGGAAGAACACGACCCCGTCGGTCGAGATCATCGCATTGTCCTTGGTGATGATCTCCTGGCCGGGGATGTCGATCACCTGCTCCATCATGTTCACCTTGCGGCCGACACGGTAGAAGAAAGCGGGGTAGAAATTGAGCCCGGGCGCGGCCACCGCAGTGAAGCGGCCGAAATACTCGATCGTATATTGATAGCCCTGGGTGACGATCTTCACGCTTGAGAAGAGGTAGAGCAGGACCACCGCCACCACCACGATCAGAAACACGTTCAGCACGTCCATACCCCGACTCCCCCTCGCATTTCGTCCGCCTTGCTAGCATAGAGTCAGGCCATGACCACAGCCAGCCTTGCGCCGCGCACTGCGCTGTTCCTGCCCGCTTCGAACCCGCGCGCGATCGCCAAGGCGCGCACCCTCGATGCCGACATGGTGATCCTCGACCTCGAGGATGCGGTGCGCGACGATGCCAAGGCCGAGGCGCGCGCGGCGGCAGTCGCGGCGGCGGGCGAGGGGTTTGGGGATCGGCTGTGCGCGATCCGGGTCAACGGGCTGGACTCGGCCGAGCATGCCGCCGACCGCGAGGCAGTGGCGGGGTCGCGCTGCGATTTCGTCGTGGTGCCCAAAGTTGAGACTGCGGCGGATGCGGCCGCCCTCACGGCGGTGGCCAAGCCCGTGCTTGCGATGATCGAGACGCCGCGTGGCGTGCTTGCCGCGGCCGATATTGCCGCGGTCCCTGGCGTAGCCGGGCTGATAGCCGGCGTGAACGATCTGCGCGCCACGCTCGGCATACCCGCAGATGGCGGACGCGACGGGCTGTCGCTGGCGCTGCAGACGATCGTGCTCGCCGCGCGCGCCGCCGTCGGCTGGGCGATCGACGGCGTGTTCAACGCGCTCGATGATCCCGACGGCCTAGCCGACGAATGCCGCCACGGCCGCGCGCTCGGCTTCGACGGCAAGTCGCTGATCCATCCCGACCAGATCGCCATCGCCGCGCAGGCATTCGGCCCCAGCGACCGCGAGCTCAACGATGCGCATGCGCTGATCGCAGCGGCGACCGGCGGCGCCGAGCGCTTCGGCGACCGCATGATCGAGGCGATGCACGTCGCGCAGGCGCACGCACTGATCGCGCGCAATCGCCGCTAAGCTCCGGACTTTCCCTGCAATGTCGCGGGCGTGCGACGCGGCTATGGGCGTCGCGAACAGGCCTCTGCCAGGGTGACCATGTCCGAACTTCACGAACTGCACGCGCAATTGCTGCAAATGCTCGACGAGCTCGAGGCGCTGACCCAGCGGCCGGCACCCGACGAGGCGGCCTTGGCAGGCGTGCGCTATCGTCTGACCCGCATCAGCAGCGCCCGGCGGCGGCTGGTCGACACCCTCTGTGCGGAGTGCAAGTCCTGGCTCGGCACCGAGGGCTCGGCCGCGCTCGATGCGCTTCACGACAGCAACACCGCCGCCATGACAGCATCCTCCTCGCATATCAGTACCTGGAGCCTGCGCGAGGTCGTCAAGAACTGGCCGGGCTATTGCGAGGCCTCGTCGACGATGCGGCGCGCGATGCGCGCGCAGATCGAGGAGGAGAAAGCAGTGCTCTATCCGTATCTGGACGAGAATCGCGCCGGTTAACGCCGCGGATACTCCGCTTTATAACGCGATTCGAAGGTCATGGCCTCATATCCGAGGGGTGGATAGGAGACGTTATGGACCGTCGCACCGAAGAACCGCCGCACAATCGCCGCGCCGACAATGATCGCCGCAAGGATTCGAACCCCGATTATCAGGGCACGGAGCGCCGTCAGGGCGATCGCCGCGCCGGGCACTAGCGGTTTGGCCTGAGCGCGGTTACATGGGCCGCCAACCTCCGACTCAGGACATTGGCGCACCCATGGATATCCCTCTCGGCCTAACCTTCGACGACGTGCTCCTGTATCCGGGCGAGTCCGAGGTGCTGCCGAGCATGGCCGACACGCGCACCTTCGTGACCAAGGGGCTCGCGCTCAACATCCCGATCCTGTCCTCGGCGATGGATACCGTGACCGAGGCCGACATGGCGATCGTCATGGCGCAATTGGGCGGGATCGGCGTGCTTCATCGCAACCTCGACGTGGAGGAGCAAGTCGAGGCGGTGCGCGCGGTCAAGCGCTACGAGAGCGGGATGGTGGTCAATCCGATCACGATCGCCCCCGACGGCACGCTGGCCGAGGCGCGCTTGCTGATGGAGCGCCACCGGATCAGTGGCATCCCGGTGGTCGAGGCAAGCGGCAAGCTCGTCGGCATCCTCACCAACCGCGACGTCCGCTTCGCCGAGAACCCCAACCAGCCGGTCTCCGAGCTGATGACCCACGACAATCTCGCCACCGTCGCCGCGGGCGTCGGCAAGGAGGAGGCACGGCGCCTGCTCCACCAGCGCCGCATCGAGAAGCTGCTCGTCGTCGATAGCGACTATCGCTGCGTCGGGCTGATTACGGTCAAGGATATCGAGAAGGCGGTCAATTTCCCCAACGCGACCAAGGACCCCAGCGGCCGGCTCTGCGTCGCGGCGGCGACCACGGTCGGCGATAAGGGCTTCGCGCGTACCGAGGCCTTGGTCGACGCCGAAGTCGACCTCATCGTGATCGACACCGCGCATGGCCATAACAAGGATGTCGGACGTGCGGTCGAGCGCGTGAAGAAGCTGTCGAACCGGGTCCAAGTCGTCGCGGGCAACATCGCCACGGCGGAGGCGGCGAAGGCGCTGATCGATGCGGGTGCCGACGGACTCAAAGTCGGCATCGGCCCGGGCTCGATCTGTACGACGCGGGTCGTCGCCGGCGTAGGCGTGCCGCAGCTCACTGCGATCATGGACGCGGCGGGCGAGGCGGCAAAGTCGGGCGTGCCGGTGATCGCCGACGGCGGGCTGCGCACCTCGGGCGATCTTGCCAAGGCGCTCGCCGCGGGGGCCTCGACCTGTATGGTCGGCTCGCTGCTCGCCGGCACCGAGGAAGCACCGGGCGAGACTTTTCTCTACCAGGGCCGCGCCTACAAATCATATCGCGGTATGGGGTCGGTCGGCGCGATGGCGCGCGGTTCGGCCGACCGCTATTTCCAGCAGGACATCAAGGACCAGCTCAAGCTCGTTCCCGAGGGCATCGAGGGCCAGGTGCCGTACAAGGGCACTGCGCGCGATGTCGTTCATCAGCTGGTGGGCGGGGTGAAGGCGGCAATGGGATATGTCGGCGCGCCGACGATCGCCGAATTCCAGAAGAAGGCGCGGTTCGTGCGGATCACCGGGGCGGGGCTCAAGGAAAGCCATGTCCACGACGTGACGATCACCCGCGAGGCGCCCAATTATCCGACACGCTGACGCATGAACCCCGCCGCACGCACCCAGGCGGCGATCGACCTGCTCGACCGCATCATCGTCGCCGCGCGGGACCAGGGCGCGGCGGCCGATACGCTGATCGCGCGCTGGTTCGCTGAGCGCCGCTATGCCGGATCGAAGGATCGGCGCGCGATCCGCGAATTGGTTTATGACGCGATCCGCTTATGCGGCGAGCGGCCCGAAAGCGGCCGCGCGGCGATGCGGGCGGTGGCCGCGCAGCACCCCGAGATCGCCGCGACGTTCGACGGCAGCTCCTATGGACCCGCGCCGATCGCGGCGGGCGAGCCCGTTGCCATCAAGGGGCACGCGCCAGGCTGGCTGATCAAGAAACTGCGAGCGTCCGATATCGGCATCGACGAGCAGGCGGCGTTGCTCGGCCGGGCGCCACTCGACCTCCGCGTCAATCGGCTCAAGGCGACGCGCGAACAGGTCGCCGCTGAATTGCCCGATTCCGAAACCCTCGTCTTCGCGCCCGACGCGCTGCGGCTGCCGGCCGAGACGCGCGTCGACCAGCTTGCCGGTTACGCGGCGGGGCAGTTCGAAGTGCAGGACGCTGGCAGCCAGGTCGTGGCGCTGGCCGGCGATGCCACGCCCGGGCAGCATGTCATCGATCTGTGCGCCGGCGGCGGCGGCAAGACGCTGGCGCTCGCGGTAGCGATGGCCAACCAGGGCAGCATCCTCGCCTGCGACGTCGATCGAGGCCGGCTCCAGCGGCTGCCAGAGCGCGCCGCGCGGGCAGGGGTGACGATCGCCGAGACCCGGCTTCTCAACCCGGGCCGCGAGGCGGAGCAACTGGGCGACCAGAGGGGGCGTGCCGACCTCGTGTTCGTCGACGCGCCTTGCTCGGGCACGGGCACCTGGCGGCGCAACCCCGAGGCGCGCTGGCGGCTGACCCCCGAACGGCTCGACAAATTGGTCGCGACCCAGCGCCACATACTGGGCCTCGCCGCCGAACTGGTGCGGCCGGGCGGGGCGCTGGTCCATGTCGTCTGCTCGGTGCTCGACGACGAGGGCGCGAGCCAGGTCGCGGCCTTCCTCGACGCATTTCCCGGCTGGACCGCCGCGCCGCTGGCGCTGGGTGCGGGCCGGCCGCGCGGCGCCGGAATGCGGCTCACCCCGCTGGCGGACTCGACCGACGGCTTTTTTGTCGCGAAGATGGTTCGGCCATGGTAGCGCTACGCCCCTCAGTTTCGGAGATTTTCATGCGGATCACTGCGATTTCGGCGGCCGCGGCGCTGATGGTGCTCTCGGTTTCGACCTCGCTGATGGCGCAGCGTCCCGACGATCAGATCGACCCTAAGTCGCTCGCTTTGCTCCAGGAGGGGCGGACGGCAAAGGCCGCGGGTAATCTCGACGGCGCGCAGGACGCACTGGAAAGCGCGCTGGCGGTGGACCCACGCAATCGCGAGGCGTTCCTCGTCCTCGCCGACGTCGCGCGCGCACGCGGGCTCCCCGGTAAGGCGATTCGCTTCTATTCGGAAGCGCTTGCGCTCGAACCCAACGACGTTGCGGCATTGCGCGGGCAGGGCGAGGCCCTGGTCGCCAAGGGCGCGACCGCCAAGGCGCAGGAGAATCTCGCCAAGATCAAGACCGCGTGCGGCGGCGATTGCAACGACGCGACCCTACTCGCCGCGTCGATCGCCAAGGGCCCGCCGGTGACCGCGACGGCGCAGGCCGAGCCTGCGACGCCGACGGCCGCCAAGCCTAACTGAGAGTTCGCGCCAAAGCGACGAACTCGTCGACCGAGACCGTCTCGGCGCGGCGACTCGAATCCATGCCGAGCTGCTCCATCGCCGCCAGCGCGCCCGGCACGCCCTTGAGGCTCTGCCGCAGCATCTTCCGCCGCTGGCCGAACGCGGCACCGGTCAGGCCCTCGAGAATCTGGAGACGGACACCTTCGGGTGCCGCGGCGGGGACGATGTGCACCACCGCCGACATCACCTTGGGCGGCGGTGTGAAAGCCGAGCGGTGGACCGTCATCGCGATCCGCGGCGTCGAGCGCCACTGCGACAGCACCGCCAGCCGGCCATAGGCCTCCGACCCCGCCGCCGCGACGATGCGCTCGGCAACTTCCTTCTGAAACATCAGGGTCAGGCTTGCCCACCATGGCTCCCAGGCCGCTGACAGCCAGCCGACCAGCAAGGCGGTGCCGACATTGTAGGGCAGGTTGGCGACGACGTGCGGCTTGGTCTCGAACAACGCAGGCGCATCGACCTCCAGCGCGTCTCCCTCGATCACCTTGAGCTTTGCCGGGAAGAATTCGCCGAGTTCGTTCAGCGCCGGGATGCAGCGCCGGTCGCGCTCCACTGCCGTGACCGATGCGCCGGCCTCGAGCAACGCGCGGGTAAGGCCGCCCGGGCCTGGTCCGACCTCGAACACCTCGGCGCCGGCGAGATTGCCGGGCACCCGCGTGATGCGGCCAAGAAGCTGGTGGTCGAACAGGAAGTTCTGCCCAAGCGCCTTGCTCGCGCTGAGACCATGTTTGCGGATGACGTCCCTGAGCGGCGGCAATTCGGTCACGTGGTGCCTGCGAGCGCCTCTGCGCGTCGATCAGCCTGTGCCGCAGCCATGCGGATCGCGGCGATCATCGCGCCGGGATTGGCCTCGTTGCGACCGGCAATCCCGAAGGCCGTCCCATGATCGGGCGAGGTGCGGACGATCGGCAGGCCGAGCGTGGTGTTGACGCCGTCGTCGAAGTGCAGCGTCTTGATCGGGATCAGCGCCTGATCGTGATAGAGACACAGTGCAGCGTCATAGCCGGCACGCGCGCGGGCGTGGAACATCGTGTCGGCGGCGAACGGCCCGACCGCGTCGATCCCCTCGACGCGAAGCTGCTCGATTGCCGGCATCAGGATGTCGATCTCCTCGCGACCGATCGCGCCGCTCTCGCCGGCATGGGGGTTGAGCCCCGCAAAGGCCAGCCGCGGCTTCTCGATCCCGAAATTGCGTTGCAGACCGCGAGCTGTGACGCGCGCCTTTGCGACGATCAGTTCCTGCGAGATCAGCACCGGCACCTCGGCGAACGCGACATGCACCGTGATCGGCACAACGCGCAATGTCGGCCCGGCGAGCATCATCACCGTGTTCTCGCTGGCGACGCCGCAGCGCTCCGCGACGAATTCGGTCTGGCCCGGATAGGTGAAGCCGATGCTGTAGAGCTGCGCCTTGGAGACCGGGCCGGTCACCAATGCGCCCGCTGCCCCCGAGCGCGTGATGCCCGCGGCCACTTCGAGCGACTGGAGCGCGCAGCGGGCGCTTTCGACGTCGGGGATACCCGGCGCGACTTCGAGATTGTCGCCGATCACCAGGATGGGAAGTGCCGTGTCGAACGCTGCGCCGGCTTCGTCCGGACTGGTGATCCGCGCGATCGGACCGTCCCAGACCTTCTCGATCGCGCGCGGATCGCCTACCGTGAAAAAGGGCGGCAGCGAATGCAGCGCGCGTGCGCTCCACGCCTTGGCGGCGATCTCAGGTCCGATCCCGGCGGGATCGCCCATCGCGATGGCGAGCGGAACCGGCATCCGCCCGCCGCTCACCTCAGCGATATTCGACCAGCGCGTCGCGGCGCAGGTCGCGCAGCATGCGCTGGGCGCGCAGATTCGTGCGCTGCTCTTCGAGCTGCTGCTGAACCTGCTCGACCGAAGGCTCATTGGCTTCCTTCGGATCGTCGCGGCCGCACAGAACGAGCACACGTACCCCGTCCTCGACCGAGCCGAACGGCTGGGTAACCTGTCCGACCTGAAGCGGCATGATCATGTTTTGCAGCGCAGGGGGTAGGTCCTTGATCGCGATTCCGTCACGATCGACGGTTTCCGCGTTTTGCGCCTTGGCGACGTTGGCGACATCGCCACAGCCCTTGATAGCGCGCGTCGCGGTGGCGAATTCACCAGCGCGGGCACTGGCCTGCGCCTCGGTGGTGCCCTTGGGAAAAGTGATTGCTACCTGGCGCAGGCTGAGCTTGGCGTCGCGCGGGTCGGCGGTCAGCACCTGGCGTTTCTCGGCGAGATACAGGATCGAGAACCCGGTCGGCAGCTGGATCGGACCCGCAACCTGGCCAGCCTGCATCTCTTGTGCAGCGCGGGCGAGTGCATCGGGCAGCATCGCCGGGCGGATCCAGCCGAGATCGCCGCCGACCGACTTCGTCGAGGATTCCGAATAGGTCTTGGCGAGATAGTCGAACGGCGCGCCCTCGCGCATCTGCTGGATCATCTTCTGCATCGAGGCATGCACCTCCTGCGCGCGATCCGGCGTGGCGTTCATGTAGATTTCGTAGACATGATATTCGTCGCTGCCCTTGGCTTCCTTCATGCGATTGATCATCGCATTGACCTCGGCCTCGCCTACGTTGATGTTGACGCGGCGGCGCAGCAGGCGGTTCCACGCCATATCCGCTTCGATCTGGCGACGGATCGTGCGCTCCGAGGCGCCGATTTCACGAAGCCAACCACGCATCTGGTCGGGTGTCTTCTGGAAGTTCTTCGATACGCGCGCGAAGCTCTGCTCGATCTCGCGCGGGTCGACCGTGATCTCGTTGGCCTTGGCCTCCTGGATCTCGAGCGCCTCGTCGATCAGCTGGCGCAGCATCTGCAGGCGCAGCTGGTCACGCTCCTCGGGCTTGAGGTTGAGCCTGCTGATCGCGACGACCATCGCGACCCGCTGGTCGACATCGGTGCCGGTGATCACAGTGTCATTGACGATCGCAGTGGGCTTGCGGATGTTCGGATCGCTCTTGCCGAAGAACTGGAAGTTCGCGGGAAGATCGAGGCCGGAGGTCGGCATCTGCTGATCGGGGACGGTCTGCGCGAGGGCGATCGAGGCAACCCCCGCGAGGCCGAGAGCCATAATAGTCTTGCGGCCGAAGCGCGCCGCCTTTGCAACACCCATGTTCACGTGAAGCCGTACCCTCATATCCCGGGAGATCGTGGCGCATACTCGCCAATTGTGCCTGAACCAAGGCTTGACGGGATTCGGTTACATCCCGCCCCAAGGCATTACGCTAGCGTCCCAGATTCTTGAACGCCAGCGACAAAAGATACGAGTTGCCGCGCCGTGCATCGCCGGTCGTCTCGTAATAGCGCTTCCAGGTGAGGCCGAGGCGAAGGCAGTCGTCCTCATAGGTGACGCCGAGCCGGTGGCGGACCGGCTGGAAGCCGTCGGACTCCGACAGCACGTCCTCGTCGCGATTCGTCAGGTCTATGAGCGTCGCGCCCGAGACCGACCAGGAGCGCGCGATCTGGACGCGCGCACCGACGCGTGCTTCCTCGCGGTCCTGCAAGTCTTCGAGCGAGGGCCCGATATTGCGATTGAGGCGGAGATAGCCGAGCTGGAGATAGGTGCCGCGCGAACCGACCGTCGCGTCGATCTCGTTGCGGCGGAAGGCGAGGCCGTCCTTGTCGAGCCGATAGCGGTGCGTGAAGCTCACAAAGTCGCGGAAGCGGACGACCGTTCGGCCGACGATGTCCGAGACGCGATCGGTGAGTCCAGTGCCGTCGGGGAAGATCGTCGGGCGCGACGTCAGGCGATAGCTCTGGCCGACATTGGCGTCGACGCTGAAGCCCGGCAGATAGAGCGAATAATCGACGCCCCAGGTGAATCGGGTCGAATCCTCGAAGCGATCGTATCCCGGGAAGCGGTTGAGCGCGAAAAGGTTCGAATCCTCCAGATCGACGGCGCGGGCATCCTCGTTGGGAACGGCGAGGTTCTCGAGCTTGGGTGCCGCGACGACCTGGACGCGCGGGGTGATGCGCTGCGATCCGCCGAACAATTCGCCGACGAGCGGCCATTTCACATCGACCGCGGCGGCGGCGATGCCGCGGAACTGGAAGCCCTCATCGCCGCGATAGCTGGCAACGGTGGTCGATAGCGTGTCGTGGGTATTGTAAGCGTCGGCGCGACCATAGGCAGTGAAGGTGACTTCCTGGCCCCAATTGGTCAGCTTGCGCAGGTCCCAGCGCGCGCTGCCGAAGGCGCGTTGCGAATCCTGGCCGTCCGAGCGGGCGAGCGCTAGCGTGTTGAGCTGGAATTCGAAGCGCCCGCCGAGTAGCCCGTCGTCCATGCGCCGGCGATAGTCGAGTTCGGGAAGCACAAAGGGCTGAATGCCCTGGCGCTCGCCTGCGCGTAGCGTTTGCACCGCCCAAGCGTTGATCGCGAAATAGCTGTCGGCATCGATATGCTCGAGCCGCACATTGTTGCGCAGCCGGTCGTCGCGCGAAATGTCGTAGCGCCGGAGAAAGGTCCGGTCGGTGGCGAGCCGGAACGAGGCGCTCGCGCTCCATTCCGGCGAGAGCTGAAAGCGGCCAACGGCATCGAGATAGCCGCGGAAATCGTTGCTCGACGTCTCGGGAGTGAGCGGCACGGTGAGATCGTCGGCGCGTCGGCTATAAGTACCATAGGCCGTGACGCGATAGGCCCCAAAGCTTTCGAGTGAGCGATATTCGCCCTGCAGCATCGGCAGCGTGTTGGTGAACACGCGCGGCGTGACGGTCAGGTCGCGGTTGGGCGCGAAGCTGAAATAATAAGGCAGCGCGATCTGGAAGCCGTTGGTGCGATCGAGCCGGATGTCGGGGGTCAGGAAACCGTCGTCGCTGGTGCCGCCGACCGGGTGCGAAAAGGCCGGCAGCGGCACCGAGGCGAAGCCGAACACCGAGATCCGCGCGCCGGTATAGCGGATGCGCTTCTTGGTCGGGTCATAGACCACGCGACGCGCGGTGATCTTCCACGAAGGCTCCTTGGGACAGCCTTCGCTATCGACCACCGAGCATGCCGTATACGCCGCATGCTCGACGGTGATAATTCCGTTGTCGCGGCGGCCGCGCTGGGCAGCGATGCGGCCGCCGGCGTCGAGCACGACGAGCATGTTGTCGATCGCGCCATCCTTGAGCGTGTCGGTCAGCTCGATCCGGTCGCCATAGGCTGCGTCGCCCTCGGGATTCACGATGACGATGTTGCCTTCGGCGACGACCTTGCCCGTCTTGCGGTTCCAGACGATCTTGTCGGCGCGCAGGCGATCGCTGCGGCGGCTGAGGCGGACCTCGCCGGCGGCGGTGACGACGTCCTTTTCGTAATCGTAATCGAGCTGGTCGGCGGTGAACTGCACTTCGTCGGGATTCGCCGACGTGGCTTCGGTCGACGGCGGCGGGGGCGCCACGCCGCGGTCCTGCAGCTCGGGGCTGGGGACGGAGGGCAATTGCGGCAAATCGGGCTGGCGCGTGGGTGCATCGATCGGGTCAGCAGTCTCCTGCGCCCGCGCCTGTGCCGCAAGACACAGACCCAGCGCGGCCGACAGTAGCAACACCTTGCGCGTAACGACGATTCCCACCTTTTACTTCACTCCCGGCACGCGGCGCCGTCCGCCCTATCGCAGCGGTTGCGGCATCGCAACGTCGCGTGCGTTGGCCCGAACGCACGGAGACGCTAACAGGAGCCATGCAAGTCGACTTCTACCATCTCACGCAGGTCCCGCTCGAACGCGCATTGCCGCAGATCGCCGAGAAGGTGGTCGCAACCGGCGGACGGCTGATCGTCGTCGCCGGCGAGGCGGGACAGCGGGCAAAACTCGACCAGTTGCTTTGGACCTATGCTCCCGAAAGCTTCCTGCCGCACGGCCAAAGCGGTGGTGAGGACGATGTGCGACAGCCAGTGTTGATCAGCGACGCGCCGGTCGCGGCCAATGGCGCGCGGCACATCGCGCTGGTCGACGGTGTCTGGCGCGAGGAGGCGCTGGGGTTCGATCGGGCGTTTCACTTCTTTGACGAGGACGCGATCGGCGCGGCGCGGGTGGCATGGAAGGGGCTCGCCGATCGCGAAGGCGTGATCCGCAATTACTGGAAGCAGAATGAGTCGGGCAGGTGGGAGAAAGCCGCCTGAGACCGAGCGCCGGCCGCAAGCGACACTTTGCCAGCGCAGAACCGCCGCAGAACCGCAAGTTGGCGGCGGGCAGCTTGCATCCGCCGCGCCTCCGGACTAGGGAGCCGCGACTTTCCACAACTTCAATAACAGGAGCCGCACGGCCATGGCCGCGACCCGGACCTTTTCGATCATCAAGCCCGATGCCACTCGCCGCAACCTCACCGGTGCGGTCACCAAGATGCTCGAGGATGGCGGGCTGCGCGTCGTCGCCTCGAAGCGCATCCAGATGACCCGCGAGCAGGCCGAAGGCTTTTACGCCGTTCACAAAGAGCGTCCGTTCTTCGGCGAGCTCGTCGAGTTCATGATCTCGGGCCCGGTCGTCGTGCAGGTGCTCGAGGGCGAGAACGCCATGCAGCGCAACCGCGACATCATGGGCGCCACCAACCCCGCCAACGCCGAGCCCGGCACGATCCGCAAGGAATTGGCCGAGTCGATCGAGGCGAACTCGGTGCACGGTTCGGACTCGGACGAGAATGCCGCGATCGAGATCGCCTACTTCTTCAAGCCCGAAGAAATCGTCGGCTGATCGTCTGCCAGAGCGATTTGAGGAAGCGCCGTTGGGGACTACCCGCCGGCGCTTTTTCTTTACCCGGATAAGAGCCGGCCACACAAACTGGCGATAGCTCTGCGGATTGGTACGAAATCGTATTGATCCAGGTTTATCGCTGCAACTTGCTGATATGCAGCGCATTTCAGTTGCATGCCGCAATATTTCTTCAGTCTCCGGACGACCGATCCCGATCCGTCTCTGGCTGCCCTGCAAGGCGGCACGTTTCCCGATCTGCGCGCCGCGCTTGCGGAGGCGAACAGCACCGCGCGTGCGCTGGTCGACAAGCGGGTGCGGCGCGCGCCGAACGATCTCCGCGGATTTCTGGACATCGAGGACGAGCGCCGTCAGCCTATCGCCCGCATCCTGCTCGCCGACGTCGCGCGCCAGATTTCCTAGCTTCGGCAGTGTCCGCCGAGATGCGACACGGTCGACGGATGGAGACGCTCGGAAAATTGCAGTCCGACGGCGCCGTCCTGCACCCAGCAGACCTGCGCCGGTACCGCCGCGAGATGCGCGATCGCCACGAGCACTTCGTCGCCGACGCGATATTCCCAGGTGAGCAGCTTGCAGCCGGTGGTGGAGATGTCGACGACCTCTGCCTTGACCCGCACGCCGCTGCCCCGCGCCCGCAGCTTGGCCCTGAGATCGGCGGGCACGCGCTCGTCCTGCCGTCGATTGCGCCATGACGCGGCGCGCCGGCGCGAGCTTTTAAGTTCAACGACTGCCTGCATAGCCGGACCTCCGAGGTCCAACTAGCAACAGGCAAGTTAACAAGGTCGCCCCGCGCGATTGTCGATTTGCGTCAAGACTTGAACTATTGTTCCAAGTCCTATCCGCGCGGCAGCGTGATCGTGGCGGTGAGGCCGCCGCCGTCGCGGTTAGCGAGGCTGATGTCGCCGCCGGCATCGTGGACGATCGCACGGGCAAGCGCGAGACCCAGGCCGATGCCGCCGGTCTCGCGGTTGCGCGAGGTTTCGAGGCGGGTGAACGGATCGAACACCGCGGCGAGCTTGTCGGGCGGGATACCGGGCCCCCGGTCGGCGACTTGGATCGCGACGCTGCGTTCGCCCGCTAGCAGGCGCACTTCGGCGCCGCCGCCATATTTGACCGCATTCTCGATGAGATTACGTACCGCGCGGCGCATCAGGGAGGGGCGCAGGTGCATTTTCAGCCGCTCGGTCTCTTCGAACGCGACGTCATGGTCCAGGTCGCGGAAATCCTCGACTACGGCATCGATCAGCGCCGAGAGATCGACATCCGTGGGCGGCTCGCTGGGCCGGCCGAGCCGGGCGAGGCTGAGGATGTCGTCGAGCGTGCGGTTCATCTCGTCGATCGTGTCGGCCATGCGGTTGCGGTCGTCGTCATCCTCGACCGATTCGATGCGGACGCGCAGCGCCGCCAGCGGGGTGCGCAGATCGTGGCCGATGGCGCCGAGCATGCGGTCCTTCTCGTCGAGCATCGCGTTAACCCGCAGACTCAGCGCATTGTAGGCGGCGATAACCGCGCGGACGTCGCTGGGGCCGCGCTGCTCGAGCGGTTGGGCAGCTTCACCGGGACGGAAGGCAGTGGCGGCGCCGGCGAGCGAACGCAGCGGCTTCGAGATGCGGCGGACGATCCACATCACCGGCAGCAGGATGACGATGTAGAGAATCAGGGTCTGGAGGAGCAATGCGGCGAACAGCCGGCGATCGGCGCGGTACCAGGGCGCATTGGTAGTGAGCCAGCCCTTCCCGGGTTGCTCGATCGCGATCACGAGGGCGAGACCGGAGCGGCGGCGGTCGCGGTTTTCCTCGGCGCTCACCTGGCGGATGCCGGTGTCGATCCTGCCGACGGCGATACCGAGTTCGGCAAGCTGAGAGCGGAGTTCGGCGGCGACTTCGTCGCGGCGCTCGAGGTTGCCCGGGATCGGGTTCGCCGGCACGCGGCGGACGCGGCCGCGATTGGCGGCGAGCGGCCGGCCGGTGGTCCGCTCGCGCTCAAGTGCGTCGGTGATCCGGGTGACCGACTGGCCGGCCGCCTGGCTGAGGCGAAACTGGGTGCGGTCGCGCACGGCGATGGCGAAGTTTAGCGCCTGCGCGGCGAAGAGCGCTACTGCGATTAGGAGCGCCATCTGGCCGGCGAGCGATTTCGGGAGGAAGCGGGTCATGTGGCGATGCGCGGGGGGATATCGGCGCATTCGTGATCCAGCGAAAGTAGGAGCCGAGTGTCGCAGGCTATACGATTTGTAACCTTGGACTCCTGCTTTCGCAGGAGTAGGGAAAGACGCAAGGTCAAAGCCGGGTCACCTCCGCGGCGAGGGTGTAGCCGCCGCCCCAGACGGTCTTGATCAGCGACGGGTTCTTGGCGTCGGGCTCGATCTTCTTGCGCAGTCGGCTGACCTGATTGTCGATTGCGCGGTCGAACGCGGCGGCCTCGCGGCCCTGGGTCAGGTCGAGCAACTGGTCGCGGGTGAGGACCTGGCGTGGCCGCGTCACCAGGGCGTGGAGGAGATTGTACTCGCCCGTCGACAGCGCGACCGAGACGCCTTCGCGGTCGACCAAGGCGCGCTCGCCGGTCTTGAGCACCCAGCCGGCAAAGGCGAAGCTGCCGGTCTCGGGCGCGTGCTGCTTGGCGCCGCCGGCGGTCCAGCGGCGCAACACCACCTTGATCCGCGCGGCGAGCTCGCGGGGGCTGAACGGCTTCACGACATAGTCGTCGGCGCCCATTTCGAGCCCGACGATACGGTCGGTCTCTTCGCTGCGCGCGGTGAGCAGGATCACCGGGATCTCACTGGTCTCGCGGATGTGGCGGCACAGGCTGAGGCCGTCCTCGCCAGGCATCATGATGTCGAGGATGACGAGGTCGATCGCATAGGCCGCCATCCGCGCGCGCGCGCCTTCGGCGTCGCCGGCCTGGGTGACGCGGAATCCCTGCTTGGTGAGATATTGCGCCAGCGGCTCGCGGATCGAGCGCTCGTCGTCGACAAGAAGGAGATGGGGGAGATCGGACATGTTGCGACCGTAACAACTCCGCGCGTGAAAAGAAGTGCCGGGCGGCGAGGGGAGGGGCGCCGCCCGGCACAGGCGGGATCAGTTGGCGCCGCGGCGCTCCATCATGGCGCGCATGCGCTCACGCGCGGCGTCGCCTTCCGCTTTGTCGATCTTGCCGTCGGCATTGGTGTCGAGGCGGTCGAAGCGCCGGTCGGCCTGGGCGCGCTGCTCGTCGAGCGAGATTGCGCCGTCCTTGTTCGCGTCGATCCGGCTCAGCATGCGCGCACCGCGGCCTTCGCCGTCGCCGGGCAGCTCGTCCCTGCTGAGCTTGCCATCCTTGTTGGCGTCGAGCTTGGCGAAGCGCGCGTCGACATCGGCGAGGAATTCGGCCTTGGTGACGACGCCGTCGCCGTTGGTGTCGGACATGGTGAGCATGCCGCCGCCCATCGGACGATCCTGCGGCGCGGCGATCGCGCTGCCGGCGAGCAGGGTGGTGCCGAGCAGCACGGCAGCGAGGGGCTTCTTCATCGAACGATCTCCAGCACTAGAGCGGCCGTGCCGCGACTGATCGCCTTTTGACGGGGGAGCTGTCGCAGGGGTTTGTCAGGTGCGGGGCAAGTTGTCGCAAATTGTCGCGGTGTCAGCCAAAATGGCGACGGGCTTCTTGGGCTCAGCCAAAAATGGCGACGCCTTGCATCGCCTCCGCGACGGGCTCGCCGTCAGCGTTCCAGATTGACATGCGCTGGCTGCTATAGCCGTGGCGGGCGGTGTCGGCGGCGGCGCCTAGCAGCCACCAGCCGTCGGTGGTGGCGGGCTCGGGAGTAAGGAAGTTGATCTGCCAGTTGAGCGAGCTGAGCGGGGTCTGGCGCTCGGCGGCAAGCTTGAACGCTCCCGGCGGCAGGGCGTCGCCGATTGCGAGAAGCTCGACCATCGGATGCAGTCCCTCGCGTGCGCGCAGCCGCGCCCAGCGCAGCCATTCGGCGGCGCCAAGCTCGGCCTTGGGATCGAAGAAGTTGAAATTGCCTGTGAAGAAGCTGTCGGGGCCGGTGTAGAGCGTCGCGTCGGCGGCAGGCGGCGTGACCTCGCCCCGGCGCGCCTGGTCATGCTCGATCGCTGAGGCAAGCGGCGCCATGAATACGAAGGTTGCGCGAAGACCGAGACCGGCGGCGGACGTGACGTCAGACTGGATGAAGGCGGCGTTGCGGCCGCGGCGCAGCTTGGTCGCGGTGACGGTCACTTCGCCGGCGAGCGGACCAATGAAGGCAATCTGAGCGGAGCGCAACGGAGGGAGATCGGATTCGAGTTCCAGCGTGGCCTGCAGCGCCAATGCCGCGGAAAGCCCGCCGAACGCAGTGCGGCCCTGCATCCAGTCGCTCGGGATATCGGTGGCGAAGCCGCCCGCGTGGCGCGGTGCCGCGGCGAGCAGTTGGGCGATAGGCGTCACCGATAGAGGTCGCGAAGTTCGCGCTTGAGGATCTTGCCGATCGCGCTGCGCGGAAGCTCGTCGACGCGGCGGAGATCGGCGAGGCGCTGGGTCTTGCCGAGGCGTGCGTTGGTCCAGGCAAGGATCTCGTTCGCGTCGCCGCTACCGACATAGAAGCCGACCGGCGTCTCGCCCCATTGTTCGGACGGCACCCCGACGACGCTGCAGTCCTCAACTTTGGCATGCTCGCGCAACACCGCTTCGAGATCGGTGGGATAGACGTTGAACCCGCCCGATATGATCAGGTCCTTCTTGCGATCGAGCAAGGTCAGGAAGCCGTCTTCGTCGAAGCGCCCCACATCGCCGTGGCGGATGAAGCGATTGCCGTCTTTATCGTACCAGGTTGCCGCATCCGTGGCCCCGGCGCGGCCATGATAGCCCGACATCATCGCGCCCGAGCGCCCGACGACTTCGCCCACCTCGCCCTGCGCGACTTCGCGGCCCTCATCGTCGATCAGGCGAATGTCGTGCCCCTCGATCGGCTTGCCGACGGTGTGGAGCTTGTCGGGATGGGCGTTGCAGAGGAGCACGGTGGTGCCGCCGCCTTCGGTCATGCCATAATATTCGACGAGCAGGCCGGGCCAGCGCGCGAGCACGTCGGCCTTCAGCACGGCCGGGAAGGGCGCGCTGGTGCAAGTCTTGAGCGTGAAGCTCGACAGGTCGAAGCGGTCGAACTCGGGATCCGCCATGATCCGCTTGTACTGGATTGGCACCAGCATGGTGACGCTGCCGCGATGCTTTTCGGCGAGCGTCAGATATTCGCGCGCGTCGAACTTGGCGAGCAGCACGACGGTGCCGCCCCAGCCGAGCGTGGGGAAGAAGCTCACCAAGGTGGTGTTCGAATAAAGCGGCGTCGCGACCATCGTCACGGCGTCGCCGAAGCCGGCGGGCGCGCGTGCGATATGGACCCAGCGCATGGCGTGGGGCTGGACGATGCCCTTGGGCGTGCCGGTGGTCCCCGAGGAATAGATGATGTTGAACGGGTCGTCGGGGCCGACCGCCACGGCGGCCGGTGTGCCGTCGCCCAACCAGGCGTCGAGCGCTTCGAACGCGACCTTGCGCACCGGGACAGGGATATCGTGCGCGGCCTCGTGGAACAGGATCGGCGCGCCGCAATCGGCGACCATCGCGGCGAGCTGCTCGGGGGTCGCCGAAGGCGCGAGCGGCGCGGCGACGCAGCCGGCACGCAGCGCGCCGAGAAAGACCAGGGCATATTCGAGCGAGGACGCGCCGAGGATCGCGATTGCGTCACCCTGCTTCGCGCCGTCGCGCTGGAGCGAGAAGGCGATGCGGTCCATCACCCGGTCGAGCTCGGCATAGGAGATCGTGCGATCACCGAAGATCAGCGCCGGCTTGGCGCCGCGCTCGCCGGCATGCGCACGAATGAGCTCAGGCAGCGTCGCGAAATCGCGTGCCAGCAGCGCCTCGGCAGTCATAGTCTCGCCCCCATCGGGACGACCTTAGCGCGCGCGGCGGCGAACGCCATACGCATTTTTCGAAAAGTCGCGCGCGGCGGCTCTGGAAATCGATTCGACAGTGCCGTCCCGCACTCGCTATGATGCGGGCCGGGCGATCAGGGGGACGTTCGATGCGGGCGAGTTGTTCAAGCGCGGTCTGGTGGCGTTTGATGACGATGATGGCGCCGTTGGCAGTATTGCCTATCGTCACTTCGTGCGCCGTGTCGTTGATCGCGCCCTATGACAGCCGCACCGAGGAGATGGTGACCCAGATCCAGGGTGAGCTCTCGGCATTTCATCAGGAACTGATCTACACCAACAAGGCGCCGGACTGCGTCTATTCGAAGCATGTCGATTTCTATCGCACGATCCATGGCGACATCGCCAATCTGCGCGTGCGGGTCGGCGCGATCGCCAAGAATGCGCAGACCAGCGATCAGGTCGCGGCGCTCGAAGCGGGGGTCGTCGATCTCGAACAGATCCACCGCAACCGCGAGGGGCAGCCCGTGGGCGACGGGCAATGCATGGCTCTCAAGGCGATGGAGAACAGTTTCGGCGGGCTCGAGGGGATCGTCCGCACGATCCTGCAGCTCGAGATGGTCAAGCAACGTACGCTCTGAGGGAGACAGGCGATGGATCTCGATTTCGGAGCGCTGGCAGGGCAGATCGGGGACAGGATCACCGGCGTGCTCGCCGGCTATGGCAAGAGTGCCGGCGGTTTCGCACGCACCGAGGGTGAGAAGATCGCGCTGTCGATCCGCCAGATCGCCGAGATGGTGCGCGACGGCGAGATCCTGCCCGACGAGGCGCCGCTCTATCTCGACATCCAGATGCAGCATTCGCGCGCGGTGTTGCGAACGGTCGAGGGCATCGGGCTGGTTGCCGCCGAGCAGGCGATCAACGGCGTGCTCGATCTGGTCAAGGGCACGGTCACGACGGCACTCGGCTTTCCGCTGGTCAAATAGCCCGGTTCACGTCGCCGGCGCGGTTTTAACGCGCGGCACCACGCGCACGATCACGATGAGCAAGGCCGAGAGCGCAAGCGCGGCGGCAAGCACGAAATTGCCCGCCGGAAAGCCGCGCTCCGCGCCGAAGGCCAGCGCCTGGCTGAGCGTCAGCGGCGCGAGGATCAGCGCGATGCTGCTCAGACTGGCCATCCCGCCCTGCAGCGCGCCCTGATGCTGCGCGTCGGTCATCCGCGATAGCAACGCGTTGATCGACGGATAGGCAAGCGCCTGGAATGCGCCGATCGGGATGAGCGCGTAAACCATCCAGCCGTGGCGGACGAAGATATAGCCGCTGAACACAGCGCCGCCGGCGAGCATGCCGAGGACGACGGTGCGCTCCTCGCCCCAGCGCTTGATCGCGCGCCCGGTGACCAGTGTCTGGACCAGCGCCATCGCCAGGCCGGAGGCAGCGAGCGACCAGCCGATCGCCTGCTCGTTCCAGCCGAGCGCGATCTCGGACCAGAAGGCCCAGGTCGACGGATAGACCATGTGCGCGAATTGCCAGAGGAACGCGGCGAGCAGCAGCCACCCGGCATTGCCGGCATGGAAGAGCGGCCTGAACGCGGCGAAGACATGGGCGTTGCCCCAACGAAAGCTGCGCCGCCGTTCGGGAAGCATCGTCTCGGGAAGCGCGGTCAGGATCCACAGCGCGTTGAGCCCGGCGAGAACAGCCGCGGCAATGAACGGCGCGCGGGTGCCGAAACCGGCGAGCAGTCCGCCTAGCGCGGGCCCGAGGATGAAGCCGACGCCGAACGCGGCCCCCATCAGCCCGAACGTCGCCCCGCGCTTCTCGGGCGGTGTGACGTCGGCGAGCACCGCATTGGCGGGGCCGTAGGAAGCGCCAGCCACGCCCGCGATCATCCGCCCGACGAACAGCCAGGCGATCGTCGGCGCGGCGGCCATGAAGGCGTAATCGGCAGCGAAAGCGAGCATCGAAAAGAGCAGGACGGGACGACGGCCGAAGCTGTCGCCGAGCGTGCCGAGGATCGGGCCGGCGAAGAACTGGGTCCCGGCATAGGCGGCGAGCATGTAGCCGCCGATCCGCGTGGCATCCTCGAGACTTACATGCGCGAGCTGGACGATCAGCCGCGGGAGCACAGGCATCACGATGCCGAAGCCGATCGAGTCGATTAGCACGGCGGCGAGCACGATCGGCACCGCACGGTGATGGAACTGCATCGGTGTCTCCCCTTTTGCAGCGATTGTGGCGGAACAATTAGGGTACGTCAAAGGCTCAACGCCACCTCGGCCTTGTGCCGGGTGCTGGGGTCCACCGTGCGGCGCGCGAAGCCCTCTCAGATCTTTTCCATCGCTTCGGCGCGGTGGACCCAGGCTTGAGGCCGGGGTGGCGGGAAGAGGTGGCGTGTGACCTCGTCGCGAGCCCGCTTGACGGCGCCGATGGCATACCGCATCTTCGAATCAGGCCGAAGCCGGCCATGGAGGGGATGATGGCGACCGCAGCCGAGATCGACACGCCGACTGGACCGCTCGACGCTTTTAGAGTGCAAGCCCGTGAATGGCTTGCGGCCCATTTCCCGCCCGCGCTGAAGGGCAAGGACAATGCGATGTCCGCGGTCGAAGGGCCGCATGAGAACTCGCCCGACGAAGCGGCCTGGCAGGCGGCGATGGGCGAGAAGGGCTGGGGCGTGCCGACTTGGCCGAAGGAATATGGCGGAGGTGGGCTGAGCCGCGGCGAAGCGCGAGTGCTGCAGGAGGAAATGGCGCGGATCGGCGCGTGGAACCCGATCGGCGGAATGGGCGTGATGATGTTCGGCCCGACCCTGCTCGAATATGGCAGCGAAGCGCAGAAGCGCGAGCATATCCCGGCGATCGCCAAGGGGACGGTGCGCTGGTGCCAGGGCTATTCGGAGCCCGGGGCGGGATCGGACCTCGCCTCGCTCCAGTGTTTCGCCGAGGACCAAGGCGACCATTATCTCGTCAACGGCCAGAAGACCTGGACCAGCGGCGGGCAATGGGCGGACAAATGCTTCATGCTCGTCCGCACCGACAAGACGAAGAAGCATGAAGGCATCACCTTCCTGCTCTGCGACATGGATAGCCCGGGCGTCGAAGTGAAGCCGATCCGGCTGATTTCGGGCTCGTCGCCGTTCTGCGAGACCTTCTTCACCGATGTGCGAGTCCCCAAGGCCAACCGGGTTGGCGAGGAAGGACAGGGCTGGACGATCGGCAAGCGCCTGCTGCAGCACGAGCGCAGCAGCCTGTCGGGCGGCGGATCGACCGCGGGACGGATGTTCGCCGGCGTGCCGCTCGGGCAGCTTGCCAAGAAATATATCGGGGCCGACGAGCAGGGTCGGATCGCCGACGCCGACCTGCGCAGCCGGATCGTCCGCCACGAGATGGACCTGCGTGCCTTCCTGCTGACGCTGCGGCGCGCGGCGGACGAGGCGAAATCCAATCAGGGGCCGTCGGCGGCGACTTCGATCATGAAGAATGTCGGTGCGCGGATCATGCAGGAACGCTCCGAGCTGCTGATCGAGATCCGCGGGCTGGCCGGGCTTGGCTGGGAAGGCGAAGGGTTCGAGGAAGACGCGCTCAAGGACGTGCGCAGCTGGCTCTTCGGCAAGGCGGTGTCGATCTATGGCGGGTCGAGCGAGATCCAGAACAATGTGATCGCCAAGCGGATCCTGGGGATGCTGGATCATCAGCGAAACCCCTCTCCCATCGGGAGAGGGAGGGCCCATCGCGGAGCGATGGGAGGGTGAGGGCAGGGCGGTCGCTGCAGGAATTCTTCCTGTCTTCACCCTCCCGCCGCTTCGCGGCTCCCTCCCTCTCCCGATCGGAGAGGGAGAAGAGTAAAATGGCAATCCTGACCGAAGAACAGACGATGCTGCGCGACATGGCGCGCGAATGGGCGGACAATGAGTCCCCCGTGACCGCGTTTCGCAAGATGCGCGACGCGGCACCGGGCGAATTCTATGACTCAGCGGCGTGGCGGGCGCAGGCCGAAATGGGCTGGGCCGGGATCCTGATCCCCGAGGCGCAGGGTGGCGCCGGAATGGGCTATCTGTCGCTCGGGCTCGTGCTCGAGCAGCTCGGCCGCACGCTGACCGCGACGCCACTTGCCGCTACCGCAGCTGCGACGAGCGCGCTGCTGCTCGGCGGCTCCGAGGCGCAGCAGGCCGAATGGCTGCCGCGGATCGCGGCGGGCGAGATCGTCGCGGCGCTGGCGGTGGACGAGGGGCCGCGCTTCGCCCCCGATCGGATCGCGACGCGGGTCGAAGGTGGCCGGCTCAGCGGCACCAAGGAATTCGTCGCAGAAGGCGACAGCGCGCAATTGTTCGTCGTGGCGGCGAACGACGGGCTGTATCTCGTCGAGGGCGACGCGGGCGTCACGCGGAGCCCGCGCAAGTTGACCGATGCGCGGAGCCATGCCCGGGTGTGGTTCGACAATGCGCCGGCGGTAAAGCTGGAGGGCGGCGAGGAGCTGCTTACCCAAGCGACCGACCGCGCCGCTGCGGCTTTGTGCGCGGAAATGCTCGGTATGGCGGAAGCCGCGTTCGCGCAGACCAACGACTATCTCAAGACGCGCGTCCAGTTCGGGCAGGTGCTCGCCTCGTTCCAGGCGCTCCAGCACCGCATGGCGAAGATGTTCACCGAGCTCGAATTGATGCGCTCGGCGGTCGAGGGCGCGCTGGAGGCGATCGACAGCGGCCGGGCGAATGTCAGTCAGGAAGTCAGTCTTGCTAAGGCGATTGCGGGCGAGACGCTGCATCTGGTCAGCCGCGAGATGGTCCAGCTCCATGGCGGAATCGGGATGACCGACGAGCATGAGGCGGGATTCTATCTGAAGCGCGCGCGGGTGCTCGAGGCGATGTGGGGCAATGCGGCGTGGCATCGCGACCGGTTCGCGCGGTTGAACGGGTATTGAGGATTATAAGGCGGAGCTTGCCGTCTCTATTCCCCTCCCGCTTGCGGGAGGGGAACATTTGCCGTTGCGCCCGGCCGTCTGCGCACTGGTGCAATCCGGCAACACCTCAATCCAGTCCCGCTTTGCAACGTTTGTTATGCTTGACGGCTCTTAGCGAACAGGTTGTTATTCGAGCTTAGGGTATGGAACCGCCAAGTGTTCCGGCCCGTGGTGGGAGAGATGATGATGCGGTTACGCCTTCTGTCGGCCTGTGCGGCTCCGGCAATGATCATGGCGCTCGCGGCGCCTGCTTACGCCCAGGACACCCAAGACGCTCAGGATACTACGGAAAGCGCCGATCCGGGCAGCTCGAACGAAGTCGTGATCACCGCGCAGGGGCGCGCGCAGGTGCTCGCCGACGTGCCGCTCGCGGTGTCGGCGATCAGCGCCGAGACGCTCCAGCAATCGGGCGCGAACGACATCCGCCAGCTCAACCAGGTCGCGCCGTCGCTGCTGGTCTCGTCGACCGGCAGCGAGGCCAATGGTTCGGCACGCATCCGCGGCATCGGCACCGTCGGCGACAATCCCGGGCTCGAAAGCTCGGTCGCGGTGTTCATCGACGGCGTCTACCGCTCGCGATCGGGGATCGGGCTCAACGAGCTCGGCGAGATCGACCGTATCGAAGTGCTGCGCGGGCCGCAGGGGACCTTGGGCGGGCGCAATGCCTCGGCCGGCATGATCAACATCGTCAGCAAGGCGCCGGCGCCGGTCTACAGCGCGGGTGCCGAATTCACCTATGGCAATTACGACCAGATCCGCGCGTCGGGCTTCATCAACCTGCCGATCGGCGACACGCTCGCCGCGCGCGTCGACAGCGTCTATTCGCGGCGCGACGGCTTCTATCACGACCTCACCAACGACCGCGACATCAACAACCGCGACCGCTATTTCGTCCGCGGGCAATTGCTGTTCGAGCCGTCGAGCGACCTGACCGTCCGGCTGATCGGCGACTATACCAAGCGCAAGGAAGAATGCTGCGCGGCGACCTACATCAACAACCAGATGAATGAATATATCGGCGGGCTCAACGACCCCGCGCAGAACAATATCGTTCGCGTGCTTCAGGCGCTGGGCCAGCCCGCCGCGGCCTTCACCGAGGGCTATAGCCGCAACATCTATGTCAGCCCCGGCCGCAGCTATTATGGTGAGACCGAGGATTGGGGCGCTTCGCTCCAGGTCGACTGGGACCTTGGCGGCGCCAAGCTGACTTCGATCACCGGCTATCGGGACTATTCGAGCGATCAGGGCTCGGACACCGATTACAGCCGCGTCGACATCCTGTACCGTGCACCCGACGGCAATTCGGCGCGCAGCTTCAAGACCTTCAGCCAGGAGCTGCGGTTGCAGGGCACTGCGTTCAGCGACAAGCTCGACTGGCTGATCGGCGGCTATTACGCCAATGAGGATCTCGAGGTCCTCGATAACCTTCGCTTCGGCAACCAATATGGCCGGTTCGCGACCTGCCGGCTGATCTCGGGCAGCGCCCTGGCAGCGCTCTATTCCCCGACTTCGACAGGCTGCCTCGCCGCGCGCCCGGCGCTGTTCGGTGCGGCTAGTCCGCTGATCTACGGTGCAATCAACGCGCTCGATGGGATCAACGATCGCGGGTCGACCCTGGACGTGTATAATCAGAACAGCCGCAACTGGGCGCTGTTTACGCATAACATCGTCCATGTCACCAAGGGGCTCGATGTCACTTTGGGGCTGCGCTACACCAACGAGCGCAAGAAGTTCGACGCGACCTTCGGCAACGACAACACAGCTTGCGTCGCAAACCAGACCAACCTGCTGCCCTTTCGCTCGAACGCTGCATTGACGGCAGTGATCGACGGCATTCTCGGCCTGTCGTGCCAGGGCAATTCGACCGCCGAACTCAACGGCGTCTCGATCAACGACGAGCGCAACGAGCACAAATTCACCGGCACCGCGATCGTCTCGTACAAACCGACCGAGGACCTGCTGGTCTATGGCAGCTACTCGCGCGGCTACAAGGCGGGCGGGTTCAACCTCGACCGCTCGGCGCTCAAGGTGCCGATCCTGCCGTTCGGCGGCCAGGCGGGCACGCAGGCGCTGGTCGGAAACCTCCAGTTCGATCCCGAGACGGTCAACGCCTATGAAATCGGCCTCAAATATTCGAGTGGGCCATTCAGCCTCAACATCGCCGGCTTCCGGCAGGAGTTCAAAAACTTCCAGCTCAACACGTTCAACGGCACGGTCTTCCTCGTCCAGAACGTCAATGGCTGCAGCGCCAACCTGAACGGCGGCGACCGCGACCAGAGCAAGTTCCCGGCAGCGACGGCCAACTACAACGCCGCCGCGGCGACCACGGGCGCGTGCAGCAGCGGCGACGTGACCTATGGCGTGCTGTCGCAGGGCGTCGAGCTCGAGGCGTCGCTGGTACCGCATCGCGACATCCGCGTCGGGCTGGGGCTGACCTATTCGGAAACCAAATATCGCGACCAATTGGTCGGCAACGCATCGGGCGCGCCGCTCGACCAGGCACTGCGGAAACTGCCGGGCGACAATCTGTCGAACGCGCCCGAGATCGTCGCGACTGCGTCCTTCGCCTGGACCCCGGATCTGGGCGGTTCGGGGCTCAGCGGGCTGGTCTATTTCGACACGCGCCTGACCGACGATTACAACACCGGCTCGGACCTGTTCCCGCAGAAGGAGCAAGACAGCTATGCGATCTTCAACGCGCGGATCGGCATTCGCGGGCCCGAGCAGCGCTGGTCGATCGAATTCTGGGGGCAGAACATCTTCAACGAAAACTATACCCAGGTCGGGTTCAACTCGCCGTTCCAGGAAGGCGCGGCGAGCGCGCCCTTCACCGATCCGCAATATCCGGGCGGCCGGCAGATCTTCTCGGCCTATCTGGCCGAGCCGCGGACCTATGGCGTGACCTTGCGCACGCGTTATTGATCGGTCCGGACCGAGAGGGCGGGCCCGCAGGCGACTGCGGGCCCGTTTGCCTCAGTGGTAGACGTGCGCCGCGGTGCGGGCG
>NZ_JBYSXG010000049.1:0-35835 GCF_058782005.1 Sphingomonas sp. FW306-1B-B10E | reverse complement strand
ACCCCCAACCCCTCCCCTGAAGAGGAGGGGCTTTAAGAATTACCTGAACAACCGCAAATCGATCGCCTCGCCCATCGCGGTCTCGCCCCGGCCGTCCGGGTGCAGATTGTCCCCGCCCTGCAGCCCCGCCGCGAGCCGCGTCGGGTTCGCCGGATCGGCGACGACCTTCTCCATGTCGATCACCGCGTCGAAATCCTTGGTCGTGCGGATCCACTGATTGACGCGCACCCGCATCGCCTCGCCCGTCGGCGTCTGATAGCCCGCGCCGCCATAAGGCAGGATCGTCATCGCATAGACCTTGATCCCGCGCTCGTGCGCGCGGATCGCGAGCTGGCGATAGCCTGCGATGAGCTGGTCGGCAGTGATCACCGGCCGCGGCACGCCATTCTGCTCCCTCCCCGAATTGCCGATATCGTTGATCCCCTCGAGCAGCACGACGTGGCTCACCCCCGGCACCGCGAGCACGTCGCGGTCGAAGCGCGACAAGGCGCTGGGCCCGGTGCCGTTTGCGAGGACGCGGTTGCCCGAGATCGCCTGGGTCACCACGACATGCGGCATCCCCGCCGCCGCGAAGCGCCACCCGAGCACGTCGCCCCAGCGGCAGCGCGGCATCGCGTCGTCGGCGCAGCCGACATTGTCGGTGATCGAGTCCCCGAACGCGACCACGACAGGGCGCGGCTTGGCGGTGAGCACGTCGATCCCGGCGATAAGCGGCCGGAGGTTCGACCGGCGCGCCGGATCGAACGCAACGTCGCTATTGTCCCCGGCTTCCGAGATGTCGGTCGGTGCCCCGCTCGCGGCATGGACCGTCGCGAGTTCAACCTTCCCAGGAAGATAGAGCGCGACATCGACCAGTTCGAACGCTTCCACCGGCATCGCGATCGGATCGCTGACCAGCGGCGCGCCTTCGGGCAGCAGCGTCGCGCTGCTCCCGCCGAAGGTGACCCGCACCGGCAGGCCGCCAGCCACCCGGACGGTCGCCGCGCCGATCCGGATCGCCGGGCCGTAATCATTGGCGAGGCGCAGCCGGATCTTGCCGCCGCCCGCACCGACCCGCAGCTTCGCGCGGATCGTCGCGTTGTCGAGCGTCACGACGTCCTTGCCCGTCGCCTGCCACATGCTCGCGGTCCAGGCGCGGGTCCAATGCTCGCTCGCCGGCGCTGCGCCGACCAGCAATAGCGCAGCCGCCGCCGCGACGATCTTGATCCCCCGCATTCACCCCTCCTCAGTCGTTACCAGACCTTCACTCGCGCCTCGGGCGCCAGGAACAGTTTCTGCCCGGTGGCGACGTTGAACGCCGGATACCAGGCGTCGAGATTGCGCACCGTCTGCGCGCGCCAGCGCGCCGGCGCATGCGCGTCGGTGGCGATGCGGGCGCGCAACGTCTGCTCGCGCGATTTGTCGCGCCACGCCTGCGCATAGGCCAGGAAGAAGCGCTGGTCGCCGCTCAGCCCGCCGATCACCGGCGGCTCCTTGCCGTTCAGCGAGGCGCGATATGCCTCATACGCCGCGGTCAGTCCCGCCACGTCGGCGATGTTCTCGCTGAGCGTCTGCTGGCCCTTGAGGTGCAGTCCGGGCAGCGCCTCATAGGCGTCGTACTGCGCCGCCAGCGCCTTGCCGCTCGCCTTGAACCGCGCGAGGTCCTGCGGCGTCCACCAGTTGCGCAACCGTCCGGCGGCATCGAAATTGGCGCCCAGGTCGTCGAAGCCGTGGCTGATCTCGTGCCCGATCACCGCGCCGATCGCGCCATAATTGGCCGCGGCATCGGCAGCCGGATCGTAGAACGGGGCCTGAAGGATCGCCGCGGGGAAGTTGAGCGCATTCTGCAGCGGCAAATTGACTGCGTTGACCGTCTGCGGCGTCATCCACCATTCGCCGCGGTCCACCGGCTTGCCGAGCTTGGCGATCTGGTGGCGATATTCGGCGAGCTCGGCGCGGCGGAGGTTGCCGACCGGATCGTCGGCCTTGACCTCGAGCGCCTTGTAGCTCCGCCACGTCTCGGGATAGCCGATGCCGACCTGCATCCCGGCGATCTTGCGCCGCGCCTCTGTTTTGGTGGCCTCGGCCATCCACGGCAAGGCCGCGACGCGCTTGTCGAAGGCGCCCAGGATGCCCTTGACCATGTTCTGGATGTCGGCCTTGGACGAGGCCGGGAAATAGTCCTTCACATAGAGTTGGCCGACCGCATCGCCGAGCGAGCCGTTGACCGAGGCGATCGCGCGCTTGTCGCGCGGGCGCGGCTTGGGCTGGCCGTTCAGCGTATGACTGAAGAATTCGAAATGAGCCTGGTCGAACGCCGCCGGCAGCACCTCGGCCACGCCGTCTATGCGGTGGAAGGTCAGCCAGTCCTGCCACGCCTGGAGCGGCTCGCTCGCGACCAGCCTGGCCAGCGCCGTGACGGTCTGCGGCTGCCACACGACGAAGTCCTGCTGCCCGCTCAGCCCCGCGGCCGACCAGAACGCGTCCCAGTCGATTCCCGGCGCCTTCTTCGCGAAGTCAGCCTTCTTCCACGGGTTGTTCGCCTTGTGGATGTCCTGGCTGGTAACGATGTCGGTATGCGCGCGGGCGATCTTGCTCTCGAGCTCGAACACGCGCTGCGCCCGGGCGTCGGGCTCGGTGATGTTGGCGAGGCTGAGCAGCTTGCCGATATAGGCGCGATACTGGTCGCGGATCGTCGCCATCTCGGGCTTGTCCGACAGGTAATAATCGCGCTCGGGCAGCCCGAGCCCGCCCTGCAGCAGATAGGGCACGCTGACGTCGGGCCGGTCGAGTGCCTGGCTGACGAACAGGCCGAACAAATTGCGCGTCTCGAAATTGGTCGCGTTGAGCGGGTCGACATCGGCACGCAGATTGGCGCCGAGCATCGACGAGAGTGCCTTCTTGTCGCCGAGCCCGGAAATCGCGTCCATGTCGGGACCCAGCGGCGCGAGCCCGCGCGCCTCGATCGCGGCGGTGTCGGTATAGGCATTGTACCAGTCGGCGATCCGGCGCTGGTCGGTCCCGGCGGCGGCATTGGCCTTGAGCGCGGCCTGGACGATCGCGAGATTGTTCGCCTCGGCCTTGTTGAACACTTCCAGGAACACGCCGGTGTTCGATCGGTCGGCGGGGATCTCGGTGCGCGCGCGCCAGCCGCCATTGGCATATTGGTCGAAATCGTCGCCCGGCTTCACGTTCTTGTCGAGCCCCGCCAGATCGACTCCGATCGCCGCGCCCGCTTGCGTAGTGCCGTTCCCCGGGGTGCCGCCGCCAGGCGTGCAGGCCGCGGTTGCGAGAAGCAGTGCAAACAACGCCGCGCGAGTCGTCACCTTATGGCTCTCCCTAACATCGAACCGTCGGGTGCTACTCCGCCAAACCGGCGCGCGCCAGTCTTCCCAAGCGGCGGTACGCGGTGTAGGCAGGGCAAAACTAGGACAGGAAGGATGCCCTAATGAGCGCTCCGGTGCTCGATACGAAGGTGTCGCCCGAGGCAGAGGATTTCCGCGCCCGCGCCGCGCACAACCGCGCGCTGGCCGAGCGTTTGCGCGCCGATGTCGCCCGCGCCGCGCTCGGCGGTTCCGAGGCGTCGCGCGAGCGTCACACCAGCCGCGGCAAGCTGCTTCCCCGCGAACGCGTCGAACGGTTGCTCGATCCGGGCAGCCCGTTCCTGGAGATCGGCCAGCTCGCCGCCTGCGACATGTATGAGGGCGAAGTCCCCGGCGCCGGGATGATCGCCGGGATCGGCCGCGTCTCCGGCCGCAATGTCATGATCGTCTGCAACGACGCCACCGTGAAGGGCGGCACCTATTACCCGATGACGGTCAAGAAGCATCTCCGCGCGCAGGAGATCGCCGAGGCCAATCGCCTGCCGTGCATCTATCTTGTCGACTCGGGCGGCGCCAATCTGCCGCATCAGGCCGAGGTCTTCCCCGACCGCGACCATTTCGGGCGGATTTTCTTCAACCAGGCGAACATGTCCGCGCTCGGCATCCCGCAGATCGCCTGCGTGATGGGCAGTTGCACCGCGGGCGGCGCCTATGTCCCGGCGATGAGCGACGAGAGCGTCATCGTCCGCAACCAGGGCACCATCTTCCTCGCCGGCCCGCCTTTGGTGAAGGCTGCGACCGGCGAAGTCATCAGCGCCGAGGACTTGGGCGGCGGCGACCTGCACGGCCGCAAGTCGGGCGTGGTCGATCATGTCGCCGAGAATGACGAACATGCGCTGACCATCGTCCGCGATATCGTCAGCCACCTGCCCGCCGATCGCACTCCCGACATCGCCTCGCTCGACCCGCGCCCGCCGAAATACGCGCCGGAAGAGCTCTATGGGGTAATCCCCGAGGATGTCCGCGCGCCCTATGACGTCCACGAAGTCATCGCGCGCATCGTCGACGGCAGCGAGTTCCACGAGTTCAAGGCGCTCTACGGCAGCTCGCTGGTCTGCGGCTTCGCGCATATCTGGGGGATGCCGGTCGGGATCATCGCCAATAACGGCATCCTCTTCTCGGAGAGCGCGCAGAAGGGCGCCCACTTCATCGAGCTCGCCTGCCAGCGGCGCGTACCGTTGCTGTTTCTCCAGAACATCTCGGGCTTCATGGTCGGCGGGAAGTACGAGGCGGAGGGGATCGCCAAGCACGGCGCCAAGCTGGTCACCGCGGTCGCCACCGCGACGGTGCCGAAGATCACCGTGCTGATCGGCGGCAGCTTCGGCGCGGGCAATTACGGCATGTGCGGCCGGGCATACTCGCCGCGTTTCCTGTTCTCCTGGCCCAACAGCCGCATCTCGGTGATGGGCGGCGAGCAGGCGGCGAGCGTCCTCGCCACCGTCCACCGCGACGCCGACAAATGGAGCGACCAGGAAGCCGAAGCCTTCAAGGCCCCGATCCGCCAGCGCTACGAGGACGAAGGCAATCCGTGGCACGCCACCGCGCGGCTGTGGGACGATGGCATCATCGACCCGGCGCAGACCCGCGACGTGCTGGGCCTTGCGTTCGCGGCGACGCTCAACGCCCCGATCCCCGAGCGCCCCGCGTTCGGGGTGTTCCGGATGTGATGGCGGGCGCCATCTTCTCATTCCTCCCCGAGCTTGTCTCGGGGAGGGGGACCGCCCGGCGCAGCCGGGTGGTGGAGGGGCAGGCGCGAACGCGCCTCCGCCACGATCCCCTGCACAACCCCGTCGAGATTTCGCCGCACCTCCCCCGCGGGAACGCGCAACGTCGCAATCCCGCACGCTTCGAGCCAAGCATCGCGCCGTGCATCCCGCTCGGGTCGATCCCCGCGTTCATGCGCTTCGCTATCAATCTCGATCGCCAGTCGCGCATCCCCGCAATAGAAATCGAGACTATAATTGCCGGTAGGATGCTCGTGGCGGAACTTGAGGCCGCCGGGCCGCTTCCGCAGCACGCGCCACAGCAAAATCTCCGGGAAGCTCATTGCGCGCCGTCGCGCCCGGCTTTGCCGCACCGCGCGGCTGCTAGCTCTTGGCGATCGGTCCTTGAACATCGCGCCTGCCCCTCCACCATGCTTCGCATGGTCCCCCTCCCCGAGACAAGCTCGGGGAGGAATTCGAAGGACCTTCGATGATCCTCCTCCCCCTCCTCCTCGCGCTCCAGACCACCCCCGTCGCCCCGATCGTCAAGGGCACCGCACTCCCGCCGCCCGCCTCCGAGGAGGCCGCCGTGCTCACTCCGATCAACGGCATCTTCGCCGCGATCGCGGCGCGCAACGGCCAGGCCACCCTCCCCTTCGTCCGCAGCGAAGGCCGCGCCACCGCGACCGGCACCAAGCCCGACGGCACCCCGGTGGTCAACAGCCGCAGCTGGGCCGATTTTGCCGCGGGCCTTGCCCCCGGCGCCGAGCGCTACGAGGAGCGCATGCCCGCCCCCGCAATCGAGATCGACGGCGACATCGCGATGGCCTGGGGCGACTATGTCTTCCTGGTCGACGGCAAGGTCGCGCATTGCGGGGTCAACCATTTCGACCTGGTCCGCGAGAGCGGCGCGTGGAAGGTGCTCAACGTCACCTGGTCGCGCCGTACCGGCGGGTGCCCCGGCCAATGACTCGCGATACCCTGTTCCTGCTCGACCACCAATTCGCCGATCCGGAGTTCGGCGGCGAACGCGTCTTCTATTGCAAGGACTGCATGACGATCGAAGGGCTGCTCGCCACCTTCCCCGATCGGACTGCCAACCTTTCGGTTGTCCGTGTGCCGTGGCCCCGCCCCCGATCCGCCGTGGTGGACGCGATCGGCGCGGCCGATCAGAACCTGCCGGCGCTGGTCTTCGCCGACGGCGGCTTCGTCAACGAGATCGAGGCTTTGCTCGCCGCGCTCGCCGAGCGGCACGGCTTTCCGGAGCGGCATCCATGACTTTCAATGTAGGATTTCGCATGGTTGATTGTGCTGCCATGCACGCAGCGAGTCCCCGTTTCCGGAGCGTTGAAATCCCGGCTGCCAGCAAAGTTGTCGACACCGCGCCAGACCCACAACTTTCTAAACTTCGTCTTCTGTCGATCGGACGGAATCCATGATTGAGTCCCTCCTCATCGCCAATCGCGGCGAGATCGCCTGCCGGATCATCCGCACCGCGCGGGCGATGGGCGTGCGCACGATCGCGGTCTATTCGGACGCCGACGCGAACGCGCTCCACGTCCGCCAGGCCGACGAGGCGGTGCATATCGGGCCCTCGCCGGCGCGCGAATCCTATCTGGTCGGCGACAAGATCATCGCCGCGGCAAAATCCACCAACGCCGCAGCAATTCACCCCGGCTATGGCTTCCTGTCCGAGAATGCCGACTTCGCCCAGGCAGTGCTCGACGCCGGTCTGGTCTGGGTGGGTCCGAGCCCCGACAGCATCCGCGCCATGGGGCTCAAGGACGCCGCCAAGGCGCGCATGATCGCAGCCGGCGTGCCCGTCACCCCCGGCTATCTCGGCGAGGACCAGTCGCCCGAACGCCTCCAGGCCGAGGCCGATGCGATCGGCTATCCGGTGCTGATCAAGGCGGTTGCCGGCGGCGGCGGCAAGGGCATGCGCCGCGTCGATGCTGCGCAGCAATTTGCGGAAATGCTGCAGTCGTGCAAGCGCGAGGCCGCTTCGTCATTCGGCGACGACCGCGTGCTGCTCGAGAAATACATCCTCAGCCCGCGCCACATCGAAGTGCAGGTCTTCGGCGACACCCACGGCAATGTCGTCCACCTGTTCGAGCGCGACTGCAGCCTCCAGCGCCGCCACCAGAAGGTGATCGAGGAAGCTCCCGCCCCCGGCATGGATTGGCCGACCCGTCATGCGATCTGCTCCGCGGCAGTGCGCGCAGCGAAGGCCGTCGACTATGTCGGCGCGGGAACGATCGAGTTCATCGCCGACGCGTCCGAAGGCCTGCGCGCCGACCGCATCTGGTTCATGGAAATGAACACGCGGCTTCAGGTCGAGCATCCGGTGACCGAGGAAATCACCGGCCAGGACTTGGTCGAATGGCAGCTGCGCGTGGCAAGCGGGGAGAAGCTGCCCAAGGCGCAGGGGGAACTCAGCATCCACGGCTGGGCGATGGAGGCACGGCTCTACGCCGAGGATCCGGCGAAAGGCTTCCTACCGAGCGTGGGCAGGCTCGACACGCTTTACTTGCCGGAGACCGCGCGCGTCGAGACCGGCGTCGCGGAAGACGACACCATCTCGGCCTTCTACGACCCGATGATCGCCAAGCTCGTCTCCAGCGGTCCGGACCGAGAGAGTGCGCGCGCGCTTCTAGCGGAAGCGTGCGGCGCCACGCTGGTCGCGCCGGTCAAGACAAATGCGTGGTTCCTGAAACGCCTTTTGGAGCAGCCCGACTTCATCAGCGGCGAAGTTACGACCAACTTCATTGCGGCGCACGATGCCGAACTATGCACCGCCCCCCAACCGACGGCTTTGCTTCTGCAGGAAACCGCCGAACGCTTGCTCTTCGATGATTGGCGCAACACTTCCGAATGGAAGCCCCGGACGCTGGACCGCAGGCTAGGTCTCATTGGGTTCCGCCTCAACCGTGCGCCCGAGACGACGGTACAATTGTTCCTCGACAATCACCCGGTCCCCGCATTCTCCTACGACATGCGGCTGTATGATAGCGGCGACGCCTATGAGGTCAGTACCGGCGGGGTCTTTGGCCAGGCGGACGCCACGCTCTTTGAGGGTGGAGCGGCCTTCACCTTCACGCGCTTCGCGAACGTCTTAGGTGCCGGCACCGTGGCCGACGGCGCGATCCTTGCGCCGATGCCGGGGCGGGTTACCGCAGTGGAGATCGCGGCTGGTCAGGTGGTGATCAAGGGCCAGCGCCTCGTCACGCTCGAAGCGATGAAGATGGAGCACAGCCTCACCGCCCCGTTCGACGGCGTTGTCGCCGAGCTCAACGCCGTGCCCGGCGCGCAAGTGAGCGAGGGCGCGCTGCTGGTGAAGGTCGAACGTTCGGAATAAATGTTCCCCGGCGAAGGCCGGGGTCCAGTTGCCAGCGGCTCGAATCTGGGCCCCGGCCTTCGCCGGGGACAAGGAGTAAGAAAATGACGGGCCGATTTTCGACTGACAAGCCACGCAAATGACCGACATCCTTTTCCGCGAAGCCGCCCCCGGCGACCTCCCCGCAATCCTCGCGATGCTCGCCGAGGACACGATCCCCGACGATCGTGAGACCGACCCCGCCGACCCGCGCTACCGCGCCGCCTTCGACGCGATCGCCGCCGACCCCAATCAGTTGCTCGTCGCCGCCCAACTCGACGGCCGAGTCGTCGGTACGCTCCAGCTGAGCTTCCTTCCCGGCCTGTCGTTCCGCGGCGCCTGGCGCGGCCAGATCGAGGCAGTGCGCATTGCCAGCGACCTGCGCGGCCGCCGCTATGGCGAGCAGCTCATCGCCTGGGCGGTCGAGCGCTGCCGGGAGCGCGACTGCTTCCTCGTCCAGCTCACCTCGTCCAATCCGCGCACCGACGCGCACCGCTTCTACGAGCGGCTTGGCTGGGCGAAGAGCCATACCGGGTTCAAGCTCAAGCTCAGGGAGCCACGCTGATGGCCGGACGCTATTATGACGAATGGCAGGTCGGCGACCGGATCGAGCACAGCCTGCGCCGCACGGTGACCGAGACCGATAACCTCCTGTTCTCAGCGCTCACCCACAACACCCAGCCGCTCCACATCGATGCCGAGGCGGCGCGCGCGAGCGAGTTCGGCCAGATCCTCGTCAACGGCACTTTCACCTTCAGCCTGATGGTTGGCGTGACCGTCGGCGACACTACCGCGGGAACGCTCGTCGCCAATCTCGGTTACGACAAGCTCGTGATGCCCAAGCCCGTCTTCCTCGGCGATACGCTGCATGCCTCTTCGGAGGTGGTCGAACTGCGGCCCAGCAAGTCGCGCCCCGGCCAGGGCATCGTCACCTGGCGGCACCAGATGCACAATCAGCGCGACGAATTGGTCTGCGAATGCCTGCGCTCGGCCTTGCTGCGGAGCCGGCTGGCAGCGTGAGGCACGAGGCCGACATCGTCGTGATCGGCGGCGGGGCGGCCGGGGTCGGCGCGGCGCGCACGCTGGCCGATGCGGGCCGACAGGTGCTGATCGTCGAGGCGAGCAATCGGCTCGGCGGCCGCGCGCATACCGTGGACGTCGCCGGCCTGCCGCTCGATCTCGGCGCGGGCTGGCTGCATTCGGCGCCGAAGAACCCCTGGGTCGGCATCGCCGAGGCGCGCGGCTTCACGGTCGACCGCGCGCGCCCACGCTGGGGCGAGCAGTGGCGGTCGCTCGGTTTCTCGCCCGAGGAGCAACAGGCCGCGTGGACTGCGTTCGCGGCTTTCATGAAAGCGATGCACGGTCCGCCGCCCAGCGACCGCGCCACCGACCTGATCCCGGCCGACAGCGAATGGGCGCCCTATCTCGACGCGCTCTCGGGCTTCATCAACGGTGCGCCGATGCGCGAGATGTCGGTCACCGACTGGCTGGCCTATGACGAGGCGTCGATCGACACCGATTGGCGCGTGGCCGAGGGCTATGGCGCGCTGGTCGCCTCGCACGCCGCGGGGCTGCCGGTGGCGCTCGCTACGCCGGTCACCGCGATCCATGGCTCGGGCAAGCAGCTTCGCATCGACACCCCGCGCGGCGCGATCAGGGCGAATGCCGCGATCGTCACGGTCTCGACCAACGTCCTCGCCAGCGGCGCGGTATCGCTGCCGGGCCATGACGCGATCCTCCACGCCGCGTCCGAGCTTCCGCTCGGGCTCTCCGACAAGCTGTTCTTCGCGCTCGAGGACGGCGAAGAGATCCAGGCCAATGCGCACCTGCTCGGCAATCCGCGCAGCGCGATCACGGGGACCTACACCCTGCGTGCGTTCGGTCGCCCCGTGGTCGAGTGCATGCTCGGGGGCGAAGGCGCGCGGGCGCTGGAGCAAGAAGGCCTCGACGGTGCCGCAGCATTCGCGCTCGACGAGCTCACCGGCCTGCTCGGCACTGACTGGCGCAAAAAGCTGCGCTTCGTCGCCGGCTCGGCCTGGGGGCGGGAGACCTATGTGCTCGGCGGCTACAGCCACGCACTGCCGGGCCGGCACGGTGCTCGGGCCGCGCTGCGCACGCCCATCGATCCGCGCATCCATTTCGCCGGCGAAGCCTGTTCGGACGGTGAATTCTCGACCGCGCACGGCGCCTACAATAGCGGCGTCGCAGCGGCAAAGGCGCTGCTCTAGGCGAGCTCGACGGGCTCGGGTGGGATGCAGGAGCTGCGCTCGCCCGCGTGCTTGCAATGTAGGATTTCGCCTGCTTGGCTTCCAGCCGGCCGAGGCCGCCGCTCTTTGACACGGGAAATGCTACGTCTCGCAGGACATGCGGATAGTGTGATCTTAGCGTGACCTTTCACGCTCCGCGCGATACCGCGCGGGCGAAATGTCGATACACCCTAGGCCAGGACTTTGGCCGGCTCCGGGTTGGAGAATTCCATCTCCTGATCGATCCCGCCATATTTGAGTGCCATCAGGTCGCGCGTGTAATTCTGATGGACTCGCCACGGCTTGCGCGAGCCCTGGCGCGGCAGCTGCGCGGCGGCGCGCTGGACATAGCCCGAGGTGAAATCGAGGAAGGGGACTTCCTCGACTTGCCCAGCGAGCCGCGGCGTCACCCGGCGCATGCCGCGCTTGCGCATCGCATTGAGCAGCCGCGTGACATAATTCGCGGTCAGGTCCGCCTTCAGCGTCCAGCTGGCATTGGTATAGCCGAAGGAGATTGCGAGATTGGGCACGTCGGAAAACATCATGCCCTTGTAGGTCATGTGCTTCGCCGGCTCGAACGGCACGCCGTCGACGGTGATGGGTACGCCGCCCAGCAACTGGATCTCCAGCCCGGTTGCGGTGACCACCAGATCCGCCTCGAGTAGCTCGCCAGAGGCCAGACGGATCCCGTTCTCGGTGAAGCGATCGATCGTGTCGGTGACCACTCGGGCCTTGCCGTCGCGGAGCGACGCGAACAGGTCCGCGTCCGGAACGAGGCACAGCCTTTGGTCCCACGGATTGTAGCGCGGGGTGAAGTGCGTATCGATGTCGTGTTCGGGCAGCTCCTTGCGCACCATGTCGACCAGCGTCTTCTTCGCCTTGTCGGGATGCTTGCGCATCGCCCGGAAGAAATATTGCTGGAGCAGCACGTTCTTCCAGCGCGTCAGGCCATAGGCGGTTCTCGCCGGCAGCCTGCGCCGCAGCCAGTTGGCAATGCCGTCCTCCGAAGGCCGCGCGACGATATAGGTCGGCGAGCGCTGGAGCATCGTCACCGACTTTGCCTCCTTTGCCAATTCGGGCACCAGGGTCACCGCGGTCGCGCCGCTGCCGATCACGACGACCTTCTTGCCGGCATAATCGACATCGTCGTCCCAAAATTGCGGGTGGACGATCCGGCCTCTGAAGTCCGCGACCCCGGCGAAGTCGGGCGTGTAGCCGCGGGCATAATTGTAATAGCCCGTGCACAGGAACAGGAAGCTGCACGTGAATACGACTTCGGCACCGTCGCGCTCGGCGACCACCGTCCAGCGCGCCTCGTCGCTCGACCAGTCGGCGCGCTTGACGCCGTGGCCGTAGCGGATGTGGCGGTCGATGCCATGTTCGCGCGCAGTCTCGTCAAGATAGCGCAGGATCGACGCCCCATCGGCGATCGCCTTGTCCCCGGTCCACGGCCGGAAGCCGAAGCCGAGCGTGTACATGTCCGAATCCGAGCGGATCCCGGGATAGCGGAACAGGTCCCAAGTCCCGCCGAGCCGCTCGCGGCGCTCGAGCACGACATAGCTGCGGTCCGGGCTGTTCGCCTGCAAATGATAGCCGGCGCCGATCCCGGAAATCCCCGCTCCAACCACCACGACGTCGAAATGCTCGCTCATCGGCCCCTCCAGACAGGTTGCTTACAACACTGTCAGTAACCGGGCCAAATCAATAATCCCGCGAGTAACGCAAACTCACGCTCGACCCGCCGAACGATCCGGTCTGCGAGAGCAGGCTCAGTGCGCGGTTGAGCGCGATCTCGAGCTGAGTCGCTGTGAAACCGCGCGCGTCGGTGATGATCTCGATATAGATGTCGTCGGTGATGTACTTGCCCGCGGCAAGCGACGTCCCTCGCCCGCTGGCGTCATCGGCGCCGAGGATGCGCAGCCGGTCGATCCCGGTCGCGGACTTGAGCTTGCCGAGCGGATTGAGCCCGCCGCCCGAGCCGCTCAGCGAATTGACCGCCGCGGCGAGCTGGATCGCCTCGGTCGCCGACAGATTGGTGACGTTGGTCCCGAAGAACAGCCGCGCCAGCACTTCCTCTTGCGGCAGGCTGGGGTTCGAGGTGAACGCGATCTGCGGGCGCTGCGCGGTGCCCGACACGTTGAGGATCGCAGTCACGCCCTCGGCGGTGGTCGTCGCGGCGATGTCGATCGTCGGGTTCGACAGCTGGCTGCCCTGGAAGCGGATCGTGCCGCGGGTGATGTCGAAGCGGCGGCTGGCGAAGCTGTAGGTGCCGCGCTCGATCTCCATCGTGCCCCGCACCTCCGGCGCGGCGGTGGTGCCGCCCACGACGATCCGCGCACTCCATTCGGATTCGAGTCCCATCCCGGAGACGAAGATCCGGTTGTTCGCATTGATCCGCAGATCGAGGTCGAACAGCCCAGCGGCGCGCGCCGGCTTGGGTGCCGCCTGACCATTGGCATTGTCGACCAGCTGGCTCTTGCGGCGGATGCCGGTGAGCTCGGGAATCTCGGCGGCGCCCTGGCGGATGATCTCGTATTTCGCCTCGGGGATCGTCAGCCGGCCCTCGATCTTGGAGACCTGCGGGTTCTTGGTGATCGTGATCTTGCCGGTAGCGGTCGCGCCGAGCGCGTCGCTGCGCGCGAGCCGTGCATTGTTGAAGTCGGCGGTCACGCTCATCGGATAGCCGTTCGCTGCGGAGAGCCCGATTCGGCCCTGCGCCTTGACCGTGCCGTCGCCGGCCTTGCCGCTCGCTTCATTGAGGATCAGTTCGTTATCGGAGAAGCGGCCGTCGATCCGCAGATTGGTGATCTGGGTGCCGTAGGTCTCGTTGCCATAGCTCAGATTCTCTCCGCGGACGACGCCGACCAGCCGCGGGTCGCTGACCCGGCCCGAGAAATCGGCGGCGATACCAATCGGCCCGGTCAGATGCTGGTTGGTCAGCCCGGCCAGCGAGAAGGGAACGGCGGCCGGCCCGTTATAGCGTATGCCCCCCGAGAGTGGCGCTTCGCTCAGCCGTGTCGTCCAGCTGCCCGCGCCCGGTCCCAGCGGGCGCATCGTGGCCACGACGCGTCCGATCGTGGTCGTGCCGCGCTTGATCAGCGCGCGCACGTCGCCACCGTCAGGCAGCAGCTTGCCGACCAGGCCGATATCCACCGGCGTTGAAACCGTCGCGAGGCTCGACCGCGTGAACTCGTCGATGTTCAGCCGGACGTCGGCGCTCGGGAACGAGGCAGACTTGGGCTGTGCGAAGTCGATGCTGCCGGTCGCGGTACCGCCGACGCCGATCCCGGGCACATAGGCATTGATCACCGCCAGATCGAGCCGGTCGAGCCGCGCCTGCAGCGCCATGCCGTTGCCATAGCTGCCGGCGATGCGGGCGCTGCCCTGGTCGAAGTCGATCTGGGTCGGCTGGAGCCGGTACATGCCCTTGGCGACGTCGATCCGCGCCGGGTTGACCGTGTGGAACTTGATCCCGCTCCCCTGCCCCTGCAGCGCGACCAGCCATTGCTGGGGCGACATGCGGGCGTTCGCAGCGATCTGGAACGGCACGCCCGACGAGCCGGTAGCGAACGCCTGTGCAGTGCCATTACCGCCTTTATAGTCGACCTTTGCACGCGCCGTCTTGAGGACGAAGTTGCCCTGACGAAGATTGGAGAGCTGGACGTCGGCAAAGATCTCCGGCGTCTCGGCGAGCAGCACGTTCGCCGAGACCAGGCCGCGGCCGATCGTCAGGCCGGCGTCCCCCGGGATCGTAGCATTGAGCGCGCGCGCCTGCACGTCCGCACGCTGGTATCTGCCCTGCGCGGCAAGTTGAGCACTGCCCGATACGCCTGAGCCTTGGAAGCTGAGATTACCTGCGAACGGCCCCGCGCGCGTCTGCTGGAGCTTGCCAGCGATGTCCATGCCGGCAAAGCGTGCCTTGTTGATATCGACCGCGAGCGTCGCGCCGGTGCGCACCAGCACGTCGGCGGTGAACGGCCCGTAATTGGTCCCGCCGCTGGCAACGACCGCATAGGCATCGCCGCGCCCGCGCACCCGCGCCTCGAGATTGACCAGCCCGACGCCGAGCCCCGGCCGCGCCGCGCGCAGCAGCACCTGCGGCGCGTTCAGCGATCCCGTCACCCGCGCGCTGAGCGGCCCGTAGACGGTCGACACCGCGTCGGCGTCGATCAGGATCGGACCCGCCGGATCGTAGCGCCCCGATCCGCGCAGGATGCGGAATTGCGGCGCGCGCATGCGGATGTCGTTGACTGCGATGATCCCCTTGGGATCGAGCGCGACGCGCGCCGAGGCGACAGCGTTGCCGCCGAGGAAGTTGCGCGCTGCCTCGTTGGTAAGCCGCTTGGTCTCGGCGGCGACATGCCCGCGAATGCCCCAGCCGCCGCCGGGCGCCGCATAGAGCTCGGCGTCGGTCTTGAGGTTGATCACCCCGACGCCGTTGACGGCATAGTCGTTGATCCGGCCCTTGATCGCGCCGGTATAGCGGCCGGTGCTCATATCGGCGGCGATGATCGCGGTCGCGTCGACTCGGTCCGAGCGCAGGCGGAGATTGTCCGAGAGAATCTGACTGCCCGAGATGGCGAGATCGCCCGCCACGGTCAGGTTTGTGACCAGCCCGCCCGCCGCGGCGTTGAGCCCGCTCACCCGCGTCGCGCGCGCGCGCACCGGCACGAGGATGCGATCGGCGTCGACCCGTGCGCGGCCCTCGGCATAGAGGTTCTGCACCACGGTCTCGCCGAACCCGAGCGACGCCGCGCGGATCTTGTAATCGACCACAGGCCGATTGAACGGCCCGTCGAGCGCGAGCGCCGCGCGCACTTCGCGGCCGTTCAGGTTGGGTGCGATCGCGCCCGGCGTGAGCAGCATCGCGTCGACATTGAGGTTGCCGAAGCGATTGTGCGCGAGGTCGACCAGCCCCTTGGCCTCGACCGAGAGCGCCTTGGACTGGAGCTTGACTTCGCCATTGACCGTCCGGTCGCGCAGCACCGCGTCGGCCTGGACATCGAGCTGCGGCGCGGTCAGCCGCTCGACCGGCCCCTGCAGATAGACGCCGGGCCAGGTCGGCCCGCGAACCTGGAAGCGGCCATTCTGCGCGATGATGTTGAGATCGGCGAGCATGCGGCCGCCGAGCGTGCCATTGGCCTTGCCGCGCCAGTCCTGCCAGCTGCCGCGCCCTGCCACCGTGAAAGCCACCGGGCGGTCGAGCGCCGCCAGCCCGGTGACGAATCCGCCGACCGGGCCGTTGAGCTTCATGTCGATATCGAGCTTGTTCTTGTCGGGCACCGCGTCGAGCTTGAGCACCAGTGCGTCGCCGCCCGCCACGCCCGGCGCCGAAACCGTCCCACCGTCGAGCGCGAGCTGCGCGCGGCCGCCGGCGATGTGCGCGCTGCCCTTGATCCGCCCGATATGCCGCTGGCCGGCCACTGCCGGCGCCATGTCGATCCGCGCCACGTCGAGCCGGGCGATGTCGATGTCGAGATCGGGGAGCAGCGGCCCCTTGGGATCGGTCGAGGGCTTCAGCGCGGGCAAACGCAGCAGCCGCACTTCCGGGCTCGCCAGGTTGCGGATGTCGACATGGTTCTGCAGGAAGGAAAACGGCCTCCAGTCGAGCGCGACCTCCTTGGAGGTCGCGAACACGCCCTGGGTGTCGCGCACCTCGACGTCGCGCAGCACCAGCGCGCCGTAGAGCGAGCCATCGATCCGCCCGACGCGGAAGTTCAGTCCCGAAGCGAGAGTCAGCTTGCTCAATTGCTGCGCGACGAACTTGCGTCCCGGCTGGGTGTTGACCCCAAGGACGAGCAGCCCGGCCAGCAGCGCCAGCGATCCGATCCCGATCGCGCCCCATTTGACGATCCGCTGCCACAAAGGCGGCTTTTCGACGATGCGCGTTACCGGCGCCTCGCCTTCGGGGATCTCGGTTTCGGGAAGATCGGACGCCATCAGAATGCCTGCCCAATCGAGATATAGAGCGAAATCTTCGATTCACCCGGCTTGCGGCCGATCGGCGTCGCCACGTCGATGCGCAGCGGCCCGAAATTGGTGTAGAGCCGCCCGCCGATGCCCGCGCCGAAGCGCATGTTCTTCCCCGTCGGGTACAACCCTTCATAGACCTGACCGGCATCGACGAACGGCACGATGCCGTAATTACCGAAGCGATAGCGGGCCTCGAGCGCGAATTCGTTGAGGCTGCGGCCGCCGACCGGCCGGCCATCGGGCGAGCGCGGCCCGAGCTCCTGATAACCGAAGCCGCGCACCGAACCGCCACCGCCCGCATAATAACGCCGCGACGGCGGCAGGTCGTTGCGTGCGATTCCGGGGATCGAGCCGACGCGCGCGCGCCCGGCGATCACGATGCTCGAGGATACCGGATAATAGGTCGTGCCTTCGAGCATCAGCCGCGCATAGGGCCGCGCCGCGCCGCGCACCGAGGTCTCGGGGCTGGCATTGGCCTTGATCCGGAAGCCGCGGGTCGGATTGAGCAGATTGTCCGACGTGTCATAGCCGACAAAGCCGGGCAACGCCGCGATCAGCCAGGTGCCACGGTCGCGGGCACCCTTGTTGAAGTTGAACTGGTCCTCGTTCGAGCCGACGAGTTCGGCGCCGTAGAAATAGGTCCAGCGCTTCTGCCAGATCGGGGTCGAATCGCGCGACCAGCGCACGGCGAGCGTGCCAGTGTAGGATTCGAAGGCGGCATAGTCCGAATGGTTGACCGCGGCCTGGATCTGGAAGGTGCGGTCGCGCTGTCCGGCGTTCGAGCGGCGGAAGGTGCCCGACAGCCCCTGCTCCTGCGTGCCGAGGATCGCGCTGCCGATCAGCGCGCCTTCGGGCGGGAACAGGTTGCGGTGCGTCCAGCTGCCTTCGGCACGGAAGCCCTGGCCGGTGCTGTAGCCGACCTCGCCCGCCAGGGTGCGTACCCGGCCGCGATTCTGGGTGACGCGTAGATCCACCACTTCGGTGCCGTCCGGGCCGGGTTTTCCGGTGCGCACAGGTTCAACTGCAACGGTCGAGAACAGGCTGGTGGCGATCAGCGCCTCGCGGAGATCGTCGACTTTGCGGCTGTCGTAGATCTGGCCGGGCTTGTAGCGGCGGAAGATGTTGAGGTGGTCGGCTTCGAATACCGGGCGGCGCCCCTGGGTGACGATCTCGCCGAACACCGATCGCGGCCCGAGCTCGACCGGCAGCGTATAGTCGCCGATCTGAGTTTGCTCGTCGAGCAGGATGTCGCGATCGCCGAGCTTAATGAACGGATAGCCTTGTTGCGGCAGCCGCAGGCTGACATTCGCTTCGGCGCCCTGGACGCGTTCGGCCTGGATCGGGTCGCCCGGATTGAGATTGAGCTCGCGGTCGAGCAGCCCGGCCGGCACGGTCGGGTCGGCGACGACCTTGACCTGGCCCAGCCGATAGAGATTGCCCGGCGTCGCGGTGATCGTCGCGCGCAGGTTGCCTGAGTTCCTCGGATTTTGCTCGACCGTCGAGACCGCAGTGCCGTCATAATAGCCGAGCGACTGCATCAGCCGCACCGCGAGATGCTCGTCCTCGCGCGCCCGCGCCGCGACCATCGTCGCGTTCGCCGCCTTGCCGTCGCCGTCCTCGAGCGCCGAGAGGTCGCGGAAGCGATCCTCGAGCCCGACCTTGTCGAGGCCCTCGACCACCGTCGTGTAGCGAATCGACGCGACCTTCTCGTCGTCGACGCCTTCGATCTTGACCGGCTCAACCTTGAACTGCGCGAGCGGGACCAGCGGCTGCGCGAAGGCCGGATCCTCCGCCGCGGGCGGCGGGAAGGCCTCGATCTGGTTGGCGACGTTGCCCGGCGTGGCGGGCTGGGTGACCGGCGGCTTCTTGCCGAAATCCTGCATCGGCTCGAGCGGCGCATTGATGTCGTCGCTCAATTTGGGCAGCGCCGCCTCGAACTCGGCATCGGGGACGATCGTCTCGTCCTGCGGTGCGGTCTGCGCCGGATCGGGATTAGGTAGCGATGCCGGCGCGCCCTGGCCCGGCTTCGGATCGGATACCTGCGCGCACGCCACGCCTGGCAGGAAGGCACTCCCTGCCAGCGCGGCAAACCACACCGCTTCAACCCCTTTGCGCACGCGCCTCCTTCAGGAGCCGCGGAACCGGCCCTCTCGCTTCCGTAACGACCCATTCGCGCTTTGGCTCCCCCTGCGCGCGATTCAGCAACAAATTCAGCGGTTAGCCGAGCTTTGCGCGCGTCCGGAAGCGGTGGAGCAATGGTTCGGTATAGCCATTGGGCTGGGCGGCACCCTCGAAGATCAGCGCCCGCGCCGCCGCGAACGCCAGGCTCTCTGCCTCGCGCCCCGCCATCGGACGGTAAAGCGGATCGCCTGCATTCTGCGCATCGACCTTCGCCGCCATCCGCCGAAGCGCGGCCTCGACATCGTCGGCGCTCGCCACCCCGTGCAACAGCCAATTCGCGATATGCTGCGACGAGATGCGCAAGGTCGCGCGGTCCTCCATTAGTCCGATATCGTGGATATCGGGCACCTTCGAACAGCCGACGCCTTGGTCGATCCAGCGCACGACATAGCCGAGGATGCCCTGGGTATTGTTGTCGAGCTCGCGCGCGATTTCCTCCGCCGACCAACTTCGCCCCTGCGCAACCGGAATGGTCAGCAGCGGCCCCAATCCCGGGACCGCCTCGGCCGCAATTGCGCGCTGGCGGGCGAACACGTCGATCCGGTGATAGTGCAGCGCGTGGAGCGTCGCCGCGGTCGGCGACGGCACCCAGGCGGTGTTCGCGCCGGCAAGCGGATGCGCTTCCTTCTGGGCGAGCATGTCGGCCATGCGATCGGGCGCCGCCCACATGCCCTTGCCGATGTGGGCCTTGCCCGAGAGCCCGCAGGCGAGCCCGATGCGGACATTGCGGTCCTCGTACGCCGCGATCCAGCGCGACGCCTTCATCTCGCTTTTCGGGATCATCGGCCCGGCGCGCATGCTGGTGTGGATCTCATCGCCGGTGCGATCGAGGAAGCCGGTGTTGATGAAGGCGATGCGGTCCTTCACGGCGTGGATGCACGCGGCGAGATTGGCCGAGGTCCGCCGCTCCTCGTCCATCACCCCAACCATGATCGTGTGCCGCCCCAGGGCGAGCAGATCTTCGACCGCATCGAACAGCCGATCGGTGAAGCCGCACTCCTCGGGCCCGTGCATCTTCGGCTTGACGATGTAGATCGACCCTGCCCGGCTGTTGCGGAAGCGGCCCAGCCCGCGCAGGTCGTACAGCGCGATCAGACTGGTGAGGACCGCGTCGAGAATGCCCTCGGGCGCCTCCTCGCCATCAGGCAGCAGCACCGCCGGGTTGGTCATCAGATGCCCGACATTGCGGACGAACAGCAAGGAACGCCCCGGCAGACCGCCGCGATCGGAATTGAGCGTCCGCGTGACGGTTTTGCCCCCCTTTTCGAACCGTTCCTCGAGATCGCCGCGCATCAGCCCGAGCCAATTGGCATAGGCCGCGACCTTGTCCTCTGCATCGACCGCAGCGACCGAATCCTCGAGGTCGACGATCGTGGTCAGCGCCGCCTCGAGCAGCACATCGGCGATTCCCGCGGGATCGTCGCGCCCGATCGCGTGCGCGTGGTCGATCATCACTTCGATGTGGAGCCCGTTGTGGCGATATACCCACGGCGCGACCTGCTGGCCGGGATCGCGCAGCACCGGCTCGCCCACCAGATCGGTCCATTTGCCCGTGGCAAGCGGCACCGCCTCGTCGAGGAACGCCTTGGCGTAGGCGATCACCTGCGCGCCGCGCTCGCGATCATAGCCGCCCGGCTTCGCCGCACCCGGCAGCGCATCGGTACCGTAGAGCGCGTCGTACAGGCTCCCCCAACGGGCATTGGCAGCGTTGAGCACGAAGCGGGCGTTTAGCGCGGGAACCACGAGTTGCGGCCCCGCCATCGTCGCGATCTCGGGATCGACATTGGTCGTGCCGATTTCGAAGGGTCCTGGCTCTGGAACGAGATAGCCGATCGCGCGCAGGAAGGCTTCCTGCGCCGCAGGATCGGCGGCGCGCTCCGGATTTTCAGCGGACCAGCGGTCGATCTCTGCCTGCAGATCGTCGCGCTTGGCCAGCAATGCGCGATTCTCCGGGGCAAAGCGGGCGAAGATCGCCGCGGCACCTTCCCAGAACGCGTCGGGCGCGATCACCAGATCCGGCAGCACGTGCGTCTCGACGAAGCGCGCGAGCACATCGGCGACCTTCAGACCGGCGCGATCGAGATAAGTGGGCATGCGAACTCCTCCTGGCAAAGCCTCATTGCCTGGGGAGGGCCTGTGCGGCCTATCCGGCGGCGCGCCGCTAATCAACCCCGCGTGTCAGTGCGATCGCCGCCGCCTCGATCCGTTCGAGCATGGCGCGCAATTGCTCGCGCTCCGCATCGGACAGGGTCGCAAAGATCCGCCGCTCGAATTCGAGCGCCTTGGGCGCTACCTGTTCGTAAAGCGCCCAGCCCTGCTCGGACAGGGTCAGCAGATGCGAGCGCTGGTCGCCGGGATTGGCTGCGCGCTGGATCAGCCCGCGCTCGGCCAGCGCGATCGCGGCGCGGCTGACCGTCACCTTGTCCATCCGCGTCCGTCCGCACAAAGCCTGCTGGCTCATCGCCCCGCCCTCGGCGAGCACCGCGACCAGCCGCCACTCGGGAATGCGCAGCCCGAACAGGGTGCGATAGGCGCTCGCCACCGTATCCGAGACGGTATTGGATGCGATCGACAGCCGGTAGGGCAGGAAATGATCGAGCTTTAGCGACTTGGGCATGGCGTCACCGTGCTGCCAAGATACCCGCGCTGCAAGTGACAACGCTGTACGATTGCATTTTCTGCAATGATACCGTTATCATTTCGCACTTGCGGCATAGTCCGCCGCGGTGCAGAAAGATCGGGCCTTTCAGGCATCCTCTCCTAAAACTTTCAAACGGCCGCCCTCCGGGGCGGCCTTTTTTTGACGTCGGGACGCGCCCGCGTCGCTACTTCATCTGCCGCCGGATCGTCGCCCAGGTCGCCTTGCCGTACGGTGGCTTCATCCCGGCAAGCTTGGCCACATCGAGCCGCGGCTGCTTGTAGATGCTGCGCGCATGGCTGAAGGTGCGGAAGCCTGCCTCGCCGTGATAGGCTCCCATCCCCGACGGCCCGATCCCGCCGAACGGCAATTCCTCCTGGCTGACATGGAAGACGACGTCGTCGAGCGTCACCCCGCCCGAGATCGTCCGATCGAGCACGCGCCGCCGCTCCTCGCCGTCGCTGCCGAAATAATAGAGCGCCAGCGGCCGATCGCGGCGGTTCACTTCGGCGACGGCGTCGTCGATATGGCGGTAGCTGCGCACCGGCAGCACGGGCCCGAAGATCTCCTCCTGCATCACGATCATGTCGTCGGTCGCGCCGCGGACGATGTGGAGCGGCAGTTTGCGCGAATTGGACGCTGCGAAGTCCTCGTTCGCCGGATTGACCGCGATCACCTCGGCCCCCTTGGCGCGCGCATCCGCGATCCAGTCGTGGAGCCTGGCGTGATGGCGGTCGTTGATCACCGCGGTGTAGTCGGGATTGGCGAGCAGGCTCGGATACATTGCCGCAGCGGCGCGGGTCAGCCGGTCGACGACCTCACCTTCTTTCTCCTCTGGCACCAGCATATAATCGGGGGCGAGGCAGATCTGCCCGGCGTTGAGCATCTTGCCCATCGCCACGCGCTCGGTCACCTGCGCGATGTTCGCCGAGCGTCCCACCACCACCGGCGACTTGCCGCCAAGTTCGAGCGTCACCGGCACGAGATTGTCCGCCGCGGCATGGAGGATGTGCTTCGCGATACCCGTCGCGCCAGTGAACAGCAGATGGTCGAACGGCAGTTCGGCGAACGCCTTGCCGACGTCCGGCCCGCCGCTGACGAAAGCCAGCTCCTCGGCGGCGAAGTAGCGTGGCGCCAGTTCCTCGAACAAGGCCGCTACCACCGGGGTGAACTCGCTGGTCTTGACCATCGCGCGATTGCCCGCGGCGAGCACCCCGGCAAGCGGGCTCATCACCAGGTTCACCGGGAAATTCCACGGCGCGATGATCCCCACCACGCCCTTGGGCTGGTACTCGATCCACGCCCGACCGCCGAGCAGCCCGAGCGGGAACAGCGTCGGCCGGCGCGCGGCGCGTGACCAGCGCGCGACATGCTTGAGTGCGTGTTTGAGCGGGCCGATCGACGCGGCGATGTCGGCGATCATCGATTGCTCGCGGCTGCGATGCCCGAAATCCTCCGACAGCGCGTCGCAGAAGCGTGTCGCATTGTCGGCGACCATCGCGATCGCGCGCTTGAGCCGGTCACGGCGCACATCGAGCGACACCGGCAACTCGGCCATGAACGCAGCACGCTGGCGCTCCAGAAGAGTCTTCATTGCCTAGATGTGCGGCGAACCGCGCGCCCGTGCAAGCGGAGTGCGGTCAGGCCAATGCCTGCCCCACCCACACTGCCCAGCCGGCCGCCGCGAGCATCACGCCGAATGGCAGCCGATCGGTCGCGGTGACCTTGCGCCCGGCACTGAGGAAGCCCAACACCGCGGCGAGCCCGATCAGCGCCGCGGTCAGCAACACCAGCGGCAGCGCCTGCCAGCCGAGCCAGCAGCCGATCGCGCCGAACAATTTGGGATCGCCGCCGCCCAGCCCCTGGCGCCCGCGCAGCAGCCGGTACCCCGCCGCCACCGCCGCCAACGACGCATAGCCGCCGATCCCGCCGATCAGCCGCTCCTCGATCAGCGGCCAGATGCCGAGCAGGCCCGTCGCCAGCCCGATTACCGCCAGCGCGCCGGTGAGCAGATTGGGCAGCCAGAACGCCGCGAGGTCGAGCGCCGCGAGCGTCAGCAGCAGCCAGCCGAATACCGCTCCGGCGATCCCCTCGATCCCCGGCGCAAGCCCCCCCGCGGCTAGACCGATCGCCAGCCCGGCCAGTTCGGTGACGAGGTGCCCCGGATGGATCGGCGCGCTGCAGTCGCGACATCGCCCGCGCTGGAACACGAAGCTCAACACCGGCACCAGTTCGCGCGCGGTCAGCCCCTTGGCGCAGCCGTCGCATTGCGATCGCCCCTGCAGCGCCGAATTGCCCTGGGGCCAGCGGATCGCCACCGTAGCGATGAAGCTGCCGAAGACCAGCCCGAGCCCACCTAGCAGGACGGGCCAAAGCCAAGCCTCAATCGTCATCGCGCGGCGGCCGCTTGCGGATCAGATAGCGGTACACCCCGAAGATGTTGATCGCGAACAGGACGAGGTTCTGCGTCCACAGCGGTGCATCGTCGGAAAGCAGGGCACCGCTGATCCAGCAGATGCTCGACGCCACGAACAACGCGAAGCCCCATCCCGTGACGCGCCGGCCAAAATCGAGCGAGACCATGAATGCGGCGATCATCCCGCTGATCGATGCGGCCCATTTGAGAATCTCGACCAGCGTCATCTGCACCATCCTTGGGGTTGCACGCCGGCTTTTGCAAACCGTCGCGGGGATCACTAGATCGCCCCCAACAAATGAGAGGAAAACAATGTCCGCCGACGAGATCGTCATCGCATCTTATGCGCGCACGCCGATGGGAAGCTTCCAGGGCTGCCTGACCGACGCCAGCGCTACCGATCTGGGCGCCACCGCGGTCGGCGCGGCGGTCGAGCGCGCCGGGCTCAAGGGCGACGCGGTCGAGCGGATCTATATGGGCTGCGTGCTTCCCGCCGGGCTCGGCCAGGCGCCCGCGCGCCAGGCGGCGATCCACGCCGGCCTGCCCACGCATATTGAGGCGACGACGATCAACAAGATGTGCGGATCGGGAATGCAGGCGGCGATCATGGCCGCCGAGGCGCTCGCCGCGGGCTCGGTCGACCTGCTGGTCGCGGGCGGCATGGAGAGCATGACCAACGCGCCTTATCTCTCGCTGCGCCACCGCGGCGGCGCGCGGATCGGCCATGACGTGCTCAAGGACCATATGTATCTCGACGGGCTCGAGGATGCCTATGAGCCCGGCAAGCTGATGGGCAATTTCGCCGAGGAGACCGCGCGCGAATATCAGTTCACCCGCGAGGCGCAGGACAAGTTCGCGATCGAATCGCTCCAGCGCGCGCAGAAGGCGCAGCGCTCGGGCGCGTTCGACCGCGAGATCGTCCCTGTCGAGGTCAAGGGCCGCAAGGGGGTCACCACGATCAGCTTCGACGAGCAGCCCGCCAAGGGCGATCTCGCCAAGATCCCGACGCTCAAGCCCGCTTTCTCGAAGGACGGCACGATCACCGCTGCCAATGCCTCCTCGATCTCGGACGGCGCCGCGGCCTTGGTGATGACCCGCGCGAGCGTCGCCGACCGGCTCGGGCTCAACCCCGTCGCGCGCGTCGTCGCGCACGCCGCGCACGCCCACGCCCCGGCGCTGTTCACCACCGCGCCGGTGTTCGCGATGCGCAAGGCGCTCGAGAAAGCGGGATGGCAGGTCGGCGATGTCGACCTGTTCGAAGTCAACGAGGCGTTCGCCTGCGTCGCGATGATCGCGATGCATGACCTCGGCATCGCGCACGACGTGCTCAACGTGCATGGCGGCGCCTGCGCGCTCGGCCACCCGATCGGCGCCAGCGGCGCGCGCGTGCTCGCGACCCTGCTCTCCGCGCTCGAGACGTCGGGTGCCAAGCGCGGCCTCGCCTCACTCTGCATCGGCGGCGGCGAGGCCACCGCGATGGCCGTGGAACTGCTCGATTGAAACGCTGGCTCGCGGCAGTCGCGCTCTGCTGCGCCGCGCCGGCGGCCGCCGGCCCGGCCGGCTGGCCCGCGCTCACGCCCATCCGCTTGCATGCCGGGACCAATATCGTCCCCGACATCGCCGGCGACGGCAAGCCGGGCAGCATCACGCTCGACTGGTACGACAACGGCAATGCCTGGAGCTACGACATCTTCACGGTCAAGGTTAACGGCGCCACTGCCACCGTCGACGGGAAGGATCGCTTTACCGATGCCCCGCACACCGGCGAGGACGTCATCGCCTCGGTCCGCTTCGCGCGCGGCACGCACCGCGGCCACGCCACGACCTTCGCGCTCGTCGCCCATCGCAACGTGGTCGAGAGCGTACCGGAGCCCGCAGTCACGACGATCACCCTGTACGCACTCGAGCGGAAAGGATCGGCCGCCGCCTCGCCGTACATCTTCACTTCGGTGGCAAAGATGACGGCGAAGCGGCAATATTGCCACGCCGACATGGCGCTCAAGACCGAGCTCGGCTTCCCGCTGACCAAGAGCTATGACGGCCTGGCGACGATCGACGGCTGTTGAGCTCGCTCAGCGCCGCGCCAGCACCTGCGCCCTCGCCTTGGTGACGTCGACCCAACATTGCGTGACCACCACGCCCGCCATGCTCCCGCCCTTGTAGCGGTCGCCCTTGGCGATGCAGCCGCGGTCGCGCTGCGCCAGCCATTTGCGCTGCTCGGCAAGCAGGCGTTGCCGCGCCGCTGGGCCAGACCGTGCACGCAGCCGGTTGTACGATGCCGACATCCGCGCGTCGGCCACGCGCAGCTCGTGCGCGGCGCAATGCTGCATGTCGAAGGTGGTGATGCATTCCTTCGGCGCCGGATCTGCGAATGCCGGGTTGGTCATGAACGCTCCCGCGGTCTGCGCGGACGCGCTCGCAGGCACCAGCGCCGCTCCGGCAAGGGCAATCCACAGGGCGGCAAATCGACGAGTCATTGATATCTCCTTCGCGCCCGGCAACGCACGGGCCACCGAAAGGAACCTTAGTCGACCGCTTCGCCGGGCTCGACGCCCCAGATATGCGACTGCTCGATATAGCCGACCCGGCCGCCGACGTCGAAGCGGCACCAATTGCTCGCGCATTTGCTGATCCGCCCGACCACGCCGGGCTCGACACGCCAATTGATGTGCGCGTCGAGCTGCGGCGCCGAGCGCAGCTCGGTCACCGCGCCGATCACGATCGCAGTGCGGCGCTCATCGAGAAAGTTGCGCAGCATCCAGCCCTGGGTACCGCCCGGATCCTCGACCTTGCGCCACTCGCCATAGACGTCGACCACCTTGAGCGGCAGGTCGCGGCGCTTGTAGAGCCAGCTCGCCGGATAATTGCGCCCCGGCCCCGCGCGCAGATGCGCCTTGTCGACGTCGATCGATACCCAATAAGGCGGCTTGCGCTGCGCCACCGCGGGCATTGCGACCGCCAGTATTGCCGCAACCGGCACGAGCCCCCAAGCGCGCATTCTAACCCCTTTCGTCATCCCTGCTGATATCGCGAGGGGGCCGCGCGCATCAACCCGTTGACTGCGCGCGCCGCGACCGCCAATCCGCCCTGAATGGCACAGACCGCGCGCCCCTCCCGCCCCCGTGTCGCGGTGACCCGCACGCTGCCCGAGGCAATCGAGGCGCGGATGGTCGAATTGTTCGATGCCGTGCACAATCCCGACGACCGGCCGATGGACCGCGATGCGCTCGCCGCCGCGATGGCGGATGCCGACGTCTTCGTCCCCACCGTCACCGACCGGATCGACGCCGACCTCATCGCCGCCGCGCCCGAACGCCTCAAGCTGATCGCCAATTACGGCGCCGGCGTCGGCCATATCGACCTCAAGGCCGCGCGCGAACGCGGCATCACCGTCACCAACACCCCCGGTGTGCTCACCGAAGACACCGCCGACATGGCGATGGCCCTGATCCTTGCCGCCCCGCGCCGGCTGATCGAGGGCGACAAGCTCGTGCGTTCGGGTGAATGGACCGGCTGGCGCCCCACCGGCATGCGCGGGCATCGGATCGGCGGCAAGAAGCTCGGCATCCTCGGCATGGGCCGCATCGGCCAGGCGGTGGCGCAGCGAGCGCGCGCCTTCGGACTCCAGATCCATTATCACAACCGCCACCGCATCCCCGAAGTCGCCGAGGCGCAGCTCGGCGCGACCTTCCATTCCGAGCTCGACACGATGCTGGAAGCGGTCGAAATCCTGACCATCCACACCCCGCACACCGGCAGTACTGCCGGACTGATCGACGCGCGCCGGCTCGAGCTGCTCGGCCCGAATGGCTGGCTGATCAACACCGCGCGCGGCGAGATCGTCGATCCCGAGGCGCTGGTCGCAGTGCTGACCGCAGGCCGTATCGCCGGCGCCGGGCTGGACGTCTATGTGAACGAACCCGCGGTCGACCCGCGCCTGATCGCGCTCGACAATGTCGTGCTCCTCCCGCACCTCGGCTCGGCGACCTTCGAGGGCCGCGAGGCAATGGGCCGCAAGGTCATCGCCAATATCCGCTCCTGGGTCGACGGCCACCGCCCGCCCGACCAGGTGCTCGACGGCTGGCTCTAGCCCCTTCCGCGCGTCAAAGCCCGCGCAACCAGTCCCGGATCATCGCCTGCCCCGCCGCGACCGCCGCAGGGCCATGGGCATCATGTTCGCCACGCAGGACCTCGGGCGACGTGCCCGCCTCGGCGATGAAGCCGGGGCCGTTCTCGATCCACGCCTCGAATCGCGAATCCTCCCCCATCTCGGCATGGAATTGCAGCGCCAGCACTTCGGGTCCGCGGCGAAAGGCCTGGTGCGGATAGACGGCAGTCGAGGCGAGCAACTCGACTCCTTCCGGCAGATCGAAAGTGTCGCCATGCCAGTGGAGCATCGGCACTTCGGCGATGTGCCGCAGCGGCGAATCCGCGCCCGCAGTGTTGAGCGTGACCGGCGCGAAGCCCAACTCCTTGACCGGCCCCGGCCGCACCTCGGCGCCCATCGCAGCGGCGACCATCTGCGCGCCGAGACACACGCCCAGCGTCGGTAGCCCGCGCCCAATCCGCTCGGCAAGTCGCTTGATCTCGTGCGCGATCCACGGATGCGCTTCCCGCTCGTAGACGCCCATCGGGCCGCCCATCATCAGCAGCAGATCGGGCGCGGTGAAATCGAGGGCGGAGAAGCCGGGATCGGTGACGTCGACGCGGTCGAGCACATAGCCCGCCGCCTCGATCGGCTCGCGAAACCCGGCAAGGCCCTCATAGGGCGTATGGCGAATGATCAGGCCGGTCTTCATGCCCCTAGCCTAGCCCGGCAAATAGCAATCGCCAGACTAGGCTTTCTTGGGACGCGGCAAGCAGACCGATTTTCTCCGGTCAGTCCCCGGTCAGGATCCGGTCGACCAATTGCTTCACCGTCGGCACGAAGCCGTTCGAATAGAAAGGGTCGCGCTTGAAGTTGTAGGCGCCATGGCCTGCGAACATCAGATTCTCGTGCACCGGGCCGCCATGCGCGATGTCCTGCAACGTCTTCTGGATGCAGAAGCTGCGCGGGTCGGCGAGCCGCCCGGTCGAATTGGTCTCGGTGTCTGCCCAGGACGAGAATTGGCATTGGCTGAGGCAGCCCATGCAATCGGCCTGGTCCTTGCGGATCACGCCCTTTTCCTCCTCGGTGACGAAAACGAGCGTGTTGTCCGGCGTCTTGAGCGCCGAGGTGAAGCCGAGCCCGAACCATTCGCGCGCACGCAGCAGGTCATTGCGGGTCACCCAGAAATTCTTGCCCTTCACACCCACGTCGAGCTGGAAGGTGTGGTCGCCGGCATGCTCGGTCGAATAGGCGATCTGGCGCTCGCTGCGGGCTTCGAGGTTGCGCAGGAAGGGATTGCGCACCGCGCTCGAATAGAAGCCGGTCGGCGAGAAGCGGTGGAGCAGGATGTCGCCTTCCTCCAGCGTCATCAGCTCGTTCTTCCACGCCTCCGGGATCGGGCTTTCCTTTGTGAGCAGGGGCCGCGTGCCGAACTGGAAGGCGATCTTGCCGAGCTCGGGATTGTCGATCCAGTCGTTCCAGTCGCGGAGGTACCAGACGCCACCAGCCATCACGATCGGCACGTCATCGGAGATGCCGCCCTCGCGCATCGTCGCGCGCAGGTCGCGGACGCGCGGATACGGGTCCTGCGGCACCAAAGGGTCTTCGGCATTGCTGAGGCCGTTATGCCCGCCGGCGAGCCAGGGATCCTCATAGACCACCGCAGCCAGCCACTCCGCCGCTTTCGAATAAGCGCGCTTCCACAGGGCGCGGAAGGCGCGGCCCGAGCTCACGATCGGGAGATACGACACGTTGTACGACGCCGCGATCTCGCTGAGCTTGTACGGCATGCCGGCGCCGCAGGTGACGCCCGCGACCATGCCCTTGGTCCGCTCCAGCACACCGTGGAGCACGCGCTGCGCGCCGCCCATCTCCCACAGCACGTTGATGTTCACCGCGCCCTTGCCCCCGGCGATCTCGAACGCGCGCTTTACCTGCTCGACCGCGCCGTCGATCGCGTACTGGACCAGTTCCTCATGCCGCTCGCGTCGGGTCAGCGCGCGATAGATTTGCGGGATGATCTTGCCCTCGGCGTCATAGCTGTCGGCATTGACCGCGCTCACCGTGCCGATGCCGCCCGCCGCCGCCCAGGCGCCTGCGCTCGCATGGTTCGTCGCCGCGACACCCTTGCCACCCTCGACCAGCGGCCAGACTTCGCGGCCGTTATAGTTGATAGGTGTCAGACCCTTGAACAAAATGACCTCCGGAAAAGTTTGAGCGACGCTATACGCAACCTGCACTGGACGCGAGCGGCAATTGTTATCCTAACACACCCGGGCGTCCCATCGCGGCTCCGTACAAACGCGCATAAGCGGCGACCATCTGCGCTTCATCGAACAACGCACGGGCGCGCGCACGGTTCTGCTGGCCGATATAGCGCATCGAATCGGGGTTGCGCGCGAGCGTGTCGATCCGGTCGCGCAGGTCGACTTCATGGTGGCGCGGCGCAAGGAACTGCTCATTCTCCGGCGCGACCATCGACGGGATGTCGCCGACCCGCGTCGATACCACCGGCAGCCCGGCCGCCATCGCCTCGATCACCGAGATCGGCGCCTGCTCGCTCTTGGACGACATCGCATAGATGTCGAACAGCCGCATATAGCGGTGCGGCTCGGGGAGGAATCCCGGCAGGATCACCTGATCCTCGATCGCCATCGATTCCGCGGCGTCGAGGATGTTCTGCCGCTCGGGTCCCTCGCCGAGGATCACCAGCTTGAACCGCGCATTGACCCCGGCGACCGCGCGGATCAGCATGGGCAGGTCCTTGACCGGCCGCAGCCCCGCGACGCAACCGATGAACACCTCGCCCTCGCGGCGGTTCTTGAGCTGGGGAATCAGCGCGGCGTCAGGCTTGTCGGCATAGAGCGCGGTCGGCACGCCGTTGGCGATGCGGTGGACGCGCTCGGCGGGCTGCTTCCAATGCTTCAGCGCGACGCGCTCGAGCACCTGGCTCGGCACCACCAGCGCATTGGCGGCGGGCAAGGCGATCCGGCGGTACATGTTGCGCACCGGATTGAGCCGCTCGGCCTCGTCCTGGTTGAAGCCGTCCTCGTGATGGACGATCGGCGGCAGTCCCTTGCCGAACACCCGCGCCGCCATCACCCCATCGATCGCGCCCCAATTGTAAGTGAGGACAAGGTCGAAGCGCCGCATGAATCGCGCGATCTCTTCGTAGCGCTTGACCGACGGACGCCCGGTGAGCGGCGGTGGGTTCTGCGCGATCTCGTACTTGATCCCCTTCGCGATCGCGCCGCGTGCCTCGAGCTGGTCGGGCATCGCCGAGACGATCGTATGCCGCGCCCTGTCGCCGAACGCGTTCATCAGCCGCACGGCGCGCGCTTCCTTGCCGCCATGGTTGAAGGTCGAGTGGAGGTGGAGGATGTGGACCGACATGCTCTAAATCTCCCCTCCCGCTTGCGGGAGGGGTCGGGGGAGGGGCTGATCGAGGATCATGACGCGCGGCTTCATGCCCTCCCCTAACCCCTCCCGCAAGCGGGAGGGGAACTAGATTTTGGCGAGCAACCGCTCGATCCCCGCCACTACCTCGGGCTCGTCGAGCGTCGGGGCGTGCCCGACCCCCGCGACCGTCACCAGTTCGCCCATCGGCAGCCTTGCCGCCATCTTTTCCGCGGTCGCGGCGCTCAAGATGTCCGAGCGTTCGCCGCGCACCACCAGCACCGGCTTGTCCTTGAGCGCGTCGATCGTCGGCCACATGTCGGGACCCGCCTCGTTGCCCGGCACGCGGAACGGCTCGGCGATCTTCATGTCATAGTCGAGCACGATCCGCCCCGAGCTGTTCACCCGGTACAGCCGCTTGGCCATGCGCAGCCAGTCCTCGATCGCATAATTCGGATAGACGTCGCCATTCCCTTCGGCGACCGCGCGCGCGGCGTGCATCCAGGTCGGATGCCATACTGCCTTGCCGACATAGTTGCGGATCCGCGCCAGCCCGCCGGGCTCGAGCTCGGGGCCGACATCGTTGAGCACCGCGCCTGCCAATTTGGCGCCGTCGGTCGCCGCGAGCAGCATCGTCACGATCCCGCCCAGCGAGGTCCCCACCGCGACGAACCGCGCAATGCCCAATTCGGCGAGCAATGCCTCGACATCCTGCAGATAGGTCAGCGGCACATAGGACATCGGGTCCTTGGCATAAGCGCTCTCGCCGCGCCCGCGGAACTCCACGCAGAGCACGCGCCGGGCGCCGGCCAGCCTTGTCGCCAGCCCCTCATAATCGCGCGCGTTGCGGGTCAGCCCGGGAAAGCAGATCACCGGTGGCGCATCCTCCGCGCCGGCATAATCGCGGTAATGCAGCCTCAGGCCGTCTTTCGACCACCAATAGCCATCGCTGTAGTTGCGCCGCTCACCCATCCGTCCCCATATCGCCGCATGGCTTTCACTCCGCAACAGGCGATCCTCGAACTCGGGCCCGCCTTCTACGATCCGGTCGCCGCGGCGAACTTCCCCAAGACGATCCTGCGCTTCCGCAACGACCGTGCTGCCGCCGAAATCGGGCTCGACGCGCTGAGCGACGCGGAGTGGATCGCGCATTTTGGCCGGTTCGCGCCGCTGCCCGGCAGCCTCCAGCAGCCGCTGGCGCTACGCTATCACGGCCACCAGTTTCGCGTGTACAATCCCGAGATCGGCGACGGCCGCGGCTTCGTGTTCGCCCAGATGACCGACACCGCGGGCCGGCTGATGGATCTCGGCACCAAGGGCTCGGGCCAGACGCCCTGGAGCCGCTTCGGCGACGGCCGCCTCACCTTGAAGGGCGGCGTCCGCGAGATCCTCGCCACCGAGATGCTCGAGGCATTGGGGGTCGAGACCTCGCGGACCTTCTCGCTGATCGAGACCGGCGAGGAGCTCCAACGCGGCGACGAACCCTCCCCGACCCGCTCGGCGGTGCTCGTCCGGTTGAACCACGGCCATATCCGCATCGGCACCTTCCAGCGCCTCGCTTATTTCCAGGACACCGAGAATCTCTCCCGGCTGACTTCGTATGTCCTGCGCCATTATTACGGCGAGGAAGCTGGCGACGACGCCCCGCAGCGCCTGCTCGGCCACGTCGCCGCGCGCACCGCGCGGATGGCCGGCCGGTTCATGGCCGCGGGCTTCGTCCACGGCGTGCTCAACAGCGACAATATCAACGTCACCGGCGAGAGCTTCGATTACGGCCCGTGGCGCTGGGCGCCGAGCTGGGCGCCGGGTTTCACCGCGGCTTATTTCGACCAATACGGGCTCTATGCCTTCGGCCGCCAGCCCGAGGCGATCTATTGGGACGTGATGCAGCTCGCCAGCTCGCTCCGCTTGATCGCCGACGAGGAACCACTGATCGAGGCGATGGAGATATTCCCCGCGAACTTCCAGCGCGAGGTCGGCGAGGCGATGCTGTGGCGGCTGGGCGTGGTGCCGCGCGGCGTCGAGCACGACCGCCCCCTGGTCGGTGCGATCGAGCGCGCCCTGGTCGAGACCGAGACGTCGATCGACCGCTTCTTCTTCGACGGGTTCGGCGGGACGCTACCCGAAGGCTATGGCGAGCCCTTTGCCGACCTCCGCGCCCAGCTCGGCCACTACGCCCCGCGCAAGCCGCGCGACCATCCTTATTGGTCCGAGGCCGAGCCCTGCGCGATGCTGATCGACGAAGTCGAGGCGATCTGGGCCCGCATCGACCAGACCGACGACTGGGCCCCGCTCACCCACAAGGTCGCTGCGATCCGCCGAATGGGCGAAGCGTTGGCTTGAGAGATCCTCCCCCGGAGGGGGAGGGGGACCGCGAAGCGGTGGAGGGTAGTCACTCAAAGGCTGAACCATCGCTCGTGGAGAATACCCCTCCGTCAGCCTGCGGCTGCCACCTTCCCCTCCGGGGGAGGATTTGATGGACGGGGGTTGGCAAGCCTCCGCACTTTCGGGCAAGAGCAGGCCATTCTTCCGGGGACACAAGCCAGAAAAATGCCGGGAACGGAAATCATCTCGACCGAGCCGGCGACGGGCGCCGTGCTGTGGCGCCAGAAGATCGGCGACGTCGATGCCGAGGTCGCGCATGCGCGGCGCAGCTGGGCCGATTGGGCCGCGCGTCCGCTCGCCTATCGCATCGAGGCGCTGCGCCGCTTCGCCAATGTCGTCCGCCAGAAGGCCGACGCGTTCACCGACCTGCTCGCGCGCGAGACGGGCAAGCCGCTCTGGGAGGCGCGTACCGAAGTCGAAACCGTGATCGGCAAGGTCGACATCTCGGTCACTGCCTATTCGGAGCGCACCGGCCAGCGCCGGATCGAGGCGCCGATGAACACCCGGCTCGCGCTCCGCCACAAGCCGCACGGCGTGCTCGCGGTGCTCGGCCCCTATAATTTCCCGGCGCACCTGCCCAATGGCCATATCGTCCCGGCGCTGCTCGCCGGCAACGCGGTGGTGTTCAAGCCGTCGGAAAAGACGCCGGCGAGCGGCGCATTCCTGGTCGACTGTTTCCACCAGGCCGGGATCCCCGAGGGCTGCATCCGCCTGCTGATCGGCGGGCCGGAAGAGGGCAAGGCGCTTGCCGGGCATCCCGATATCGACGGGCTGCTGTTCACCGGCTCGGCCAATACTGGCATCGCGCTCAACCGCCAGTTCGCGACGCGCCCCGAGAAGATTCTCGCGCTCGAAATGGGCGGCAACAACCCGATCCTGGTATGGGACACGCCGGACCTCTATTCCGCCGCCGTCCTCATCATCCAGTCGGCCTTCACTACCGCGGGCCAGCGCTGTACCGCCGCGCGCCGGCTGATCGTCGACCAGAACCTCTTCGATCCGCTGATGGAGGAACTCAACAAGCTGATCGGCCGGTTGATCATCGGCGAGCCGCACGCCGATCCCGCCCCGTTCATGGGCCCGGTGATCGACAATGACAGCGCCGACATGCTCACCGAGAGCTTCCTCGCGCTGTCGACGATGGGCGGCCGGCCGCTCAAGCATATGGAGCGCCCGATCGAGGGCCGCCCGTTCATCACCCCCGGTCTGATCGACATGACCCAGGCCAACGACAAGCCCGATGTCGAACTGTTCGGCCCCGTGCTCCAGATCTACCGCAAGGCGAGCTTCGAGGAAGCGATCGCCGAGGCGAACGACACCCGCTACGGCCTGTCGGCAAGCCTGGTCAGCCAGAACCCCCGGCTCTACGACCAATTCTGGGCGAACATCCGCGCCGGCATCGTCAACTGGAACCGCCCGACCAACGGCGCCAGCTCGGCCGCGCCGTTCGGCGGAGTCGGCTGGTCGGGCAACCACCGGCCGAGCGCCTATTATGCGGCGGATTATTGCGCGTACCCGGTGGTATCGTCGGAATCCGAGCAGGCGCGGGCAGCGATCGGGCTGGGATTGCGGGACGCCTAACCTTCCCTCTCCCGTCGGGAGAGGGTTGCGCAGACTTGGGTCCGCTTCTTCAGCGGGCCCTAGTCGAAGCTGGGTGAGGGGATCACGCTCTCGATAGCAGGACACCCTCACCTAGCTTCGCTAGGCAGCAAGCTGCCAAGCTGCGCTACCTCTCCCACAGGCAGAGGAAATGTCGGTAGACACCGCCCTTTCCCCCTCGCTATCGCCGCGCCATGCCTGTCATTGCCACGATCATGAACTCCGCCACCGGCCAGCCGATTCAGCGGATGACCTTCGGCCGCATGCCCAAGCCCTGGGCCTCGTTCACTCTGGAAAGCGGCGAGCTCGTCACCGCCGATCGCGTCGAGGTCGGCAAGCCTGCGCCGGGCAAAGTGGTGGTGCCGGTCTCGGTCTGGGTGTCGCCGAAGAAGACGGTGGACCAGCCCTGACCCCTGCCTCGCCCAGCAATAATTCGTTACATTTCCGACGCACGCCCCGCATTGAAACCCCCGCCC
>NZ_JBYSXG010000048.1:0-35911 GCF_058782005.1 Sphingomonas sp. FW306-1B-B10E | reverse complement strand
CCCGGCCCGACGCTTGACCCACCCCTTGCCCCTCCCTTGAAAGGGAGGGGTTGGATCGCCGATGCCCGATTTCGCAACCTCCGCCGACCCTGCCGTCCAGCATCAGCTGAACCGCCTCGCCGCGCTCTCCCCCGGCGCCGACATCCTCGGCCTCGAGCGCATCACGCGGCTGCTCGACCGGGTCGGCAATCCGCATCTTCGTCTGCCTCCGGTGCTGCACGTCGCCGGGACCAACGGCAAGGGCTCGACCTGCGCCTTCCTCCGCGCCGCAATCGGAGCCGCCGGCCTCACCGCCCATGTCTATTCGAGCCCGCATCTCGTCCGCTTCAACGAGCGCATCCGCCTCGCCGGCACGCTGATCGAGGACGCCGCGCTCGCCCCCCTGCTCGCCGAAGTGCTCGACGTCGGCGGCGATATCGGCGCGAGCTTCTTCGAGGTTACCACCGCCGCTGCCTTTCTCGCCTTCGCGCGCACGCCCGCGGACGCTTGTATCATCGAAGTGGGTTTGGGCGGCCGGCTCGACGCGACCAACGTCCTCCCCAATCCCGCCGCGACGGCGATCGCCCAGCTGGGCATCGATCATCAGAGCTTTCTCGGCGACACGCTCGCGCAGATCGCCGCCGAGAAAGCGGGAATCGCCAAGCCTGGCGTGCCGCTGGTGACGATGGCCTATCCGCCCGAGATCGCCGAGGTGGTCGGCCGCTTTGCCGAGACCGTCGCCGCGCCGGTCCTCGCCGAGGGCCAGGCCTGGTCGTTCGCGGTGGCCGACGACATGCTCCACTATCGCGACGCCGCGGGCAGCCTGACCACGCCCCTTCCCGCGCTCGCGGGCACGCACCAGCCCGCCAACCTCGCGCTCGCCATCGCCATTTTGCGTCACCAGCGCACCCTGGCTATTTCCGATACGGCCCTGGCCGCGGCGGCGCGCAACGCCCGCTGGCCAGCGCGCCTGCAGCGCCTGTCGCGGGGGCCACTCACTGCCTTGCTCGCGCCCGATACCGAGCTCTGGTTGGACGGCGGCCATAACGCCAATGCTGCCGCCGCCGTGAGCGCCGCCGCCGCCGATATCGCCCACGGTCGCCCGATCTACCTCATCCTCGGCATGCTCGAGAACAAGGATGCGGAGGCGATGATCGCGCGTTTCGCCCCGATCGCGCGTTCGCTCACCGCGGTTCCGGTGCCCGGCCATCCGCATCACCCTCCGGCGTACCTTGCAGATCTGGCGCGCGCGGCCGGCCTCAGCGCAGGCCAAGCCGCGGACATCCCCGCCGCGCTCGCCGCAATCCGGGACGAAGGCGCGCTCGTCTTGATCCTCGGCTCGCTCTATCTCGCGGGCACCGCACTCGAGGCGAACGACGAACTGCCCGACTGAAACGATTTATTGCGATTGACTTGCAATAGCGAACCCGTGACAATCCCCGGATCGTTCACGCGGGAGTCGCTCATGTCCGCTACCAACACCCTTGCCGCTTCCCTGCCCGTGCTCCAGCCCGAGGATGCCGGCGCCCGCCTGTTCCTATTCGGCGTCCGTCAGATGGGCGCGCACGGTCTGCACGACGCGTGCACCGCGCACGCTTTCGTCACTGCGTTCGGTAAGGGCTTTCAGCGTCCGCTGGTGCTGCTGCGCGCGCTGATGGCCGAGATGTCGGCGGCGTCGTCCGGCCCGATCCAGATCGCGCCCTGGTGCTGCGCGCGGATGACAGGCCCGGAAGCCACTCTGCTCGAAGTCATCGCAGGTATCCGCACGAATCCGGCACGCGCGCACATGCTCCTCGCGGACCTACTGGGGATTCGCGACGCCGCGAGCATCGGCTTCACTGCGCACGCGCTGGCGAATGCCTTTGCCGATCTTGCGCTGCCGTTGGACGAAGTGCTCGCGGTCTAAAAAACGAACGATTCCTTCCGCCGCACCCGCGCGATCATGTCGCGCGCGTGCGCATTTCCCGGGTTCAACGCGAGCGACCGGGTGAAGCTGGCGACCGCCTTGTCGGCATAGCCCTCCCCGGCCGCGGCATAGCCGTCGCCCAGGCTGTCATGGACGTTCCAGTCCTGCGGATATTCCTGCGCGTTCAGCTCCCAGAGGGTGATCGCCTCGCGCACCCGGCCCTTGTGCAGCAGCGCATAGCCGAGCCGGTTCAGTTCGTTGGCGTTGAAAATATGGTCTTGCGCCGCGTGCGCCTTGAGCTCTCGGTAGCGGCGCACGGCCGCCTCTATCCCGCCGCCGTGCAGCGAGGGCAGCATGCTGGCTGCGATCGACCGCGGGATCGGCAGCCGCTTTCCGGTCTTCCACTCCATCCAATCGGCGACGAGCTGGTTAGAGACGTTCCACCCGTTCGAGCCATTGGTGAGGACGATCAGTCCGTCGCGCTTGGCGCGGCTGACCCAGAAGAAGGTCTGCCAGCCGCGATTGCCGCCGTCATGCCCAACCCGCTCGACGCCGTCGGGAAAACCGTTGCCCGCTGCCTGGATCGCGTAGCCCAGCCCGCGTTGGCCGTCAGTGGCCGGTGCGGGCGACGTCATCAGGTCGAGCGTCTTCGCGCCGACCACGTCCGCAGATCGCGCATTCCCGATCGACGCGAGGCCGTAGCAGGCCATGTCGCCGATCGAGGCGTACATCCCCGCCGCGGCGACTTCGACGAAGCGCGGGGTGGGCGTCTCTTCACCGAGTTCGTCATAGGCGCGCGCCGCCTGACCCAGCACTGGCGGCGTGAGGTTGAAGCTGCTGTCTCCCATGCCGAGCGGTCGAAGCACGCTGTCACGCATGTAATCGGCGAAGGGCTGCCCTGCGGTCTCCTCGACCAGCAACTGCATCAGCGTGTAGCCGCCGCCCGAATAGGCCATCTTGCTGCCGGGCGCCGAGACCAAAGCGAGCGCCCCTGCACCGTTATTCTGTCCCGACAGCGACTGTTCGAGCGTCGGCACGATGTCGTCCGGTCCCCAGCCGCGATAACCGGAGACCGAGAGACCAGCGGTATGGCTGAGCAGCCGCCGCAACGTGACCTCGGCGGTCGGATAGGTCGATGCCGGCAGGTGCCAGCGCTTGAGCCGAATATCGACCGGCGCATCGAGCGAAAGCTTGCCCTGGTCGACGAGGTGCATCGCACCCCAGGCGGCGATCGATTTGGAGGTGGATCCGATGTTGAACAGCGTATCGTCGGTCACCGGCTTGTTGTTGGCCGCGTCCGCCACGCCGAAGCCGCGCGCCAGCACGACCTCGCCATTCTCGATCACCGCCACCGCACCGCCGGGAACGCCGAAGGCTTCCAGGTAATTCGGCGTGTGCTCGATCACCTGCCGAATGAAAACCTCTTCGCGCGATCCGGCGGCGGGCGCGTGCGCTGCGCATCGGGCAAGCGACGGCTGCGCCGGGACCGTTGCCAAGGCCAACAGCAGTACCCGCGAAAATCGCATTCCAGGCTCCCAGCTAAAGCGATCGTCCTTGCGGCAGGCGCACTGCGGTGACGCGCCAGGTCAGGCCCTGCAGTTCGAACACCAGTTCCGGGCCGGTGCCCTTGGTCGTCAGCGCGAACCGGCCGAGCGCGTCGCGCCGCACCCGCATTTCGCCGGGCTTCGCGCCTGCCAGCCCCGGCCGCGCGGCATCGGCCACCGCATTGCTCGCGAACAATGCACGCATCCCCTCGGGGGTAACCGCAGCGTCGACCACCGGATCGGCAAGGCGCTCGGCAAGTGCCGCACCCAATTGGTCGAGCGCCGAGCCCTGCTGGTGCGCAAGCCGGTCGCGCAATTGCGTCTTCAGGTCCGCGCGGACGGCGGGATAGTCGATCCGCGCCGAGATCGCCGCCAAATCCTGCGCATCCGCGGCGCGCTTGAGGTGAAGCAAGGTCAGATAGGGCGAACCCCACAGCCAGCCGCCGCCCGCCACTACCAGCAACCCGATTACCGCGATCAGCCACCGCCTCATCGCCCGACGCCCTTCGCACGCAGCCCCGCCAACGCTTCGCTCGCCCAGCGGTACATACCGGCATCGGCGGCGCGCTGATGCCGGCTCAATCGCTTCATCCGCCCCTCGACTTCTTCGAGCACGCCGAGCGCGCGCGCCTCGCGGCCCTGCTCGATCAGCAAGGCGGCATAGCGACAGCGCGCCTCCTCGCCCGGCATCCGCGTGACCAGGTCGGCGTAAAGGTCGAGCGCCTCCTGCTTGCGCCCGAGATGATCCAGCGCCCGCGCACGCAAGAGCCCCTGGCGGTCGCGTTCGCTCTGCCCCAGCGGCGTCGGGATCGCGTCGAGCAGTGCCAGCGCCTCCTGCGCCTGCCCGGTCTCGAACAGCGACAGCGCCAGCTTGGCCTGGCTGCGTATGTCGGGCTCACCCGGCGTCATCGCAATGCTCTCGCGATAGAGCGGCACCGCCTCCTTGTGCCGGCCCAGCGCCGCGAGCGCATCGGCGACGCGCAGCCGGTTCGCCGCGGTATCGGCAAGCTCCAGCGCATCGCGTGCCGCGCGCAGCTCGCGCTCGGGGTCTATCGCGTCGATCGCCTTGGCGCGCGCGGTGCGGACATGCCGGTTGCTGCCCATTCATGGCAGCACCTCGACGATCAGATAAGCGATCGCGCTCACCACCGGCAGGAAGATCAGCGCAGTCAGCCACAATGGATTGCGCCCGGTGCGCATCAGGTGGACGATGCACAGCACCTGCAGCCCGATCACGACGAGGAACGGCATCAGGCGGCCTTCGCGTCTTCGGCACCGGCGCGCGCCTTGCGCACGCTCTCGACGACGAAGCCCTTGCGCCACAGGATCCACAGCAGGAGCATCCCCGGCAGCGCGACCACCGTCGTCATCACCCAGAAGCCGACCCAGCCGAGCTGCTCGGCGAGGATCCCGGCCGGGCTCGACAGCCAGGTCCGCCCGACGCCCGCCAGCGACGACAGCAAGGCGAATTGCGTCGCGGTATAGGCAAGGCTCGACAGGCCGGAGAGGTAGGTCACGAAGATCGTCAGCCCTAGCCCGCTGGTCACCTGCTCGGTCGCCACCGCGATCGTCAGCCACAGGGTCGAATGGCCCTGGCTGGCGAGGATCGCGAAGGTCAGGTTGCTCAGCATCATGAGCACGCCCGACACGAACAGCGCGCGGCCCATGCCGAGCCAGGCGAGCAACGGCGCCGACAATGCAGTCCCCAGGATCAGCCCCCAGAAACCGATCAGCTTGTTGATCGCGATGAACTCGGTGTCGCTGAACCCCAGTTCGACGATCATCGGATTGAGCATCGCCTGCCCCATCGCGTCGCCGAGCTTGTAGATCAGCACGAAAAGCAGGATCAGCAGCGCACCGCGGCGCTGGAGGAACTCGCCGAACGGCCCGATCAGCGTTGTCTGCAGCCATTGGCCGACGCTCTGGCGCGGCGCCTCGTTGCGCAGCACCTTGTCATGCAGCCCCGGCCCCATCCACAGGGCGGCGATCAATCCGGGCAGTACGCACAGCCCGGTCAGGCCATAGGCCATGCCCCAGCCGAGCCCGAACCCTTCCGTCGAAGCGAGCGCGATCGTCCCCACCCCGGCGAAGAAGGCGCCGAGGCGATAGCCGAACTGATTGTTCGCGGTGCCGTGCGCAAGTTCGTCCTCGGGCAGGATCTCGATGCGATAGGCGTCGATGACGATATCTTGCGTCGCGCCGAGGAACGCCGTGACGATCGCCCAGAACGCGAAGACGCCGATATGCAGCTCGGGCCGGCTCGCGCCGAGCATCCATACCGAGACGAACAGCAGCGCCTGGACAAGGAAGAGCCACGCCCTGCGCTGACCGAACAGTCCGGTGAGGACCGGCAGCTTGAGCCGGTCAACCAGGGGCGCCCACAGGAATTTGAGCGTGTACGGCGTGGTCAGTCCGATCGCGAAGCCGATCGTCTTCTTCTCGATCCCGACCTTGGCGAGCCAGAAGGTCATCGTGCCGAGCAGCAGCGCCAGCGGGAAGCCGCTCGAAATGCCGAGCAGCAGCGCCGCGATCGGCCGCGCGCGGAAATAGGGCGCCATGGTCGCGCCGAATCCGCCCCGCGTTCCCTCTTCCAACACCGCGCCGTCCGCCATTCCGTGCTCCCTCTCGCCGTCGCCGTGACACTAGCCGAAAAGTCGCGGAGAGAAAGGCGGATCGCACCGATCGGCAGTCGGCGCGCGCCTACGCGCGAACCCGGAGCGCCGCTCCTGCAGCTGCGCGCGCTCTATAATGAAGCTAAACCCTTGCAGGAATTGTAGAGATGTCCGCAATCGCAGCCAGCCGCGCGCTCGTGCCCCATAGCAGCCCCGCTTCCGCCGATGTCGGCACGCGGATCGCCGTGTCGCTGTCGATGCTGTCCTGGCTCACCGTCGTCGTCACGCTGTTCTGGCATTGAGCACGATCATGCTCCACACCCCCATCCCCGACCGCTTGATCGACACCGACGAGGATCGCGATCTGCCGCCCGCCGCGGGCATCTTCATTGCCATGGGCGGCTCCGTCCTGCTCTGGGGCGCAATCTATCTGGGCTGTCTACTGGCGATCTGAGCCCCTTGCTCAGGCCGCGCCGAGGAACAGGCTGAAGCTGCCGGGCAGCTTGCGCGGCTTCCGGCCGCCGAGCACAGCTTCGATCCCGGCGATGGCCGTCAAAAGGTCACGTTGCGGATAGGGCTTGGCGAGGCATCCTGCCGCCAGCCTGCGCGCCTCGCCGGGGCAGTTCCCGGTGACGAACAACACCTGCACGCCGCGCGCATGCGCCTCGCGCGCGACTTCCACGCCGCTGCCGTCGGCGAGATCGACATCGACCAGGACGAGATCGATCGCCGCATCGCGCGCGATCACCGCCAGCGCATCCGCCACCGAATCGATCGTCGCGACGATCACGAAGCCCTCGGCGCCCAGGAAATGTTCGGTATCGAACGCGACCAGCGGCTCGTCCTCGACGAGGAGGACCCGCTCGATCAGCCGCTTCTTTTTCGCGAACACCATCGCCCCGCTTTCGTCCGCGGCCCGGCGCAATGCCCCCGCAAGTCGCTCCTAACGCCCAAAACCTTTTCCCTGCTGCAATAATTTTTGCCGACGCCCGCATAATCGCTATATCGCCGCAGTGTCCCCATCCAAGCCTCCCGAAACCCAGCGCATCGCGAAGCTGCTGGCCCGTGCCGGAATCGCGTCGCGCCGCGAGATCGAGCGGATGATCGCCGAAGGGCGCATCGCGCTCGATGGCAAGATCCTCGATACCCCCGCGACGCTGCTCACGTCGCTCCACGGCGTCACCGTCGACGGCAGTCCCGTCGCCGCGCCCGCGCCGGCGCGGCTGTTTCGCTATCACAAGCCCGCGGGGCTGCTCACCACCGAGCACGACCCCGCCGGTCGCCCGATCATCTACGATCGCCTTCCCGAGGGTCTGCCGCGGGTGATGCCGGTGGGCCGGCTCGACCTGAACACCGAGGGGCTGCTGCTGCTCACCACCGACGGCGAGCTCAAGCGCGCGCTCGAACTTCCCGCCACCGGGGTCGAACGCAGCTATCGCGCGCGCGCCTATGGCCAGATCAGTCAGCCCCAGCTCGAGGAGCTGATGCTCGGTGTCGAGATCGAAGGCGTCCGCTACGGCTCGATCAACGCCAATATCGAGCGCCGCACCGGCGCGAACGTGTGGATCGAGATGACGCTGACCGAGGGCAAGAACCGCGAGGTACGCCGCGTGCTCGAATATCTCGGGCTCGAAGTGAACCGGCTGATCCGCACCCGCTACGGCCCGTTCCAGCTCGGCGACCTGCCCGCCGGGGACGTCGACGAGATCCGCCAGCATGACCTCATCACCTTCCGTACCGTGCTGTCCAAGCCCGGCGGCGGCAAGGCGGCGTCGAACCTGCAATTCGCAGTCCGCGCCCGCGTGCCGGAGCCGGCGCCCAAGCCCCGGCCGGTCGTCGAGCCCGATCGTCGCCTCCGCCGCGCGCCTGTCAAGACCGCGCCTGCAGCGCCCGCTGGCCCGCGCTTCACGCCGCGTTCGACGCCTGCCGCGCGTTCCGAAGGCCCCTCGCGCGAGGAGCGGCGTCCCGCCGCCGGCACGGCGCGGGTCGGTGCAGATGCCCGACCCTCCGATCGCCCGCAGCGCGAAGGCGCTCGCCCGCCGGCGAAGGAAGCACGTTTCACGCCACGCGGAACGCCGCCGGCGCGTGAGCGCCCGGCCCGCGACGAGACCCGAGCCTCTTCCCCCCGCGGTGACCGCGCCATCGAGAAGCCCGCCCGCGCCGCGCGCGCCAAGGCCCATCGCGACCAGCAGGAGCCGCGGCCCGGAGACATTGTCGAGCGGCCGCGCACTTCGCGCCCCACCAAGGGTCCGGCTGGCGGCCGCGGCAAGCCCGCGCGGCCTGCCCGCCCGCCACGGACGCGCAAATAATGCGCGTGATCGCCGGCGAATGGCGCGGCCGTCCTTTGGTCGCCCCCAAGGGCGACGCCACCCGTCCCACTGCCGACCGCACTCGCGAGGCCCTGTTCTCGATGCTCGCCAGCCGTGTCGGCAGCTTCGAGGGTCTAGCCGTCGCCGACCTGTTCGCCGGCTCCGGGGCGCTCGGGCTCGAGGCGCTGTCGCGCGGCGCCGCCTCATGCCTGTTTGTCGAGCAGGACAAGGCCGCGCTCGACGCGCTCAAGGCCAATATCGCCAAATTGGGCGCCAAGGGCGCCGAGGTCCGCGCGACTTCAGCCCTTGCGCTCGGCCCGGCGGTCAAGCCGCTCGACCTGATCGTGATGGACCCGCCTTACGGCACCGGCGCGGGCATTGTCGCGCTCGACAAGCTCGCCCGCCTCGGCTGGGCCGGCCCCGCGACCTGGATCAGCATCGAGACCGCCAAGCAGGAAGAGATCGAACTCGCCGGCTTCGAGATCGACGCCAGCCGCGTCCACGGCAAGGCCCGGCTGACGCTGCTGCGCAAGGCCTGACGCTCAGCCGTATCGGTGCTCCTGCTTTCGCAGGAGCAGGGTACGCTTCCCCTTCGTCCGGCTGGTCAGGTGAAACTGCCGGCACCGGTCACATCGATACGGCCGCAGCACCAGCCCGGAGCGCTCGCCTGCGGCGATCGCCTCGTCTTCCGACGCATAGCCCGCCTTGCGCCGGCAGACGCTAAGCCGCGTGCGCACGCCGCCCCACCAGCGCCAGCCCGACCAGGCTCAGCACCGCCGCGCCCGCGAGATAATAGCCCACCAGCTCCAGCCCGCCGCGTTCGACCAGCGCCGCGGCGATCAGCGGCGTCAGCCCGCCGCCGACGATCCCGCCCAGGTTGAAGGTCACCGACACGCCGGTATAGCGCACCCGCGCCGGAAATAGGCTCGGCAGCCAGCCGCCCAATGGCCCGTAGACGAACCCCATCACGAACAATCCGCCCGCCAGCCACACGAACACGCTCGCCAGCGCCCCCGCGGTGACGAACAACCCAATCGTCAACCCCGCCGCCACCGTCGCGAGGCAGCCGATCGCCAGGATTCGCGCCGCGTTGCTGCGGTCGGCGAGGCTCGACGCCCCCCAGATCCCCGCTGCCATGAACAGGATCGCGACCAGTTCCACCGCGAGGAAGGTCTCGCGGTCATAGCCGAGCCCTTTGGTCGCATAGCCGATGATGAACACCGTCGAGATGTAGAAGAGCGCGAAACAGGCGACCGTGCCCACCGTCCCCGCCAGCGTCGCCAGCCAATGGTCGCGGAACAACTCGCCTACCGGCACCCTGGGCGGTGGCGCAGCCTGCTGCGCGGCGACGAAGGCCGGGGTTTCGGTCAGCTTGACTCGAACCCATAGCCCCAGGCTGACCAGCGCGGCGCTGAGCAGGAACGGCACCCGCCAGCCCCAGTCGCGGAACTGGCCATCGCTGAGCAGCGCGCCGAGCAGCAGGAAGAAGCCGTTGGCGAAGATGAACCCCACCGGCGCGCCGAGCGGTGGAAACGCACCGTAGCGATTGGCCCAGCCCGGCGGCGCGTTCTCGACCGCGAGCAGGCTCGCTCCGCCCCATTCGCCGCCCAGCCCCAGTCCCTGGCCGAAGCGCAGCAGGCACAGCAAGGCCGGCGCGACCCAGCCGATCATCGCATAGGTCGGCAGGAAGGCGATCAGCACCGTCGAGATACCCATTAGCATCAGCGAGGCCACCAGCGTCGACTTGCGCCCCATCCGGTCGCCGAAATGCCCGAACACCAGCCCGCCCAGCGGCCGCGCGAAAAACGCGACGCTGAAGCTCGCATAGGAAGCAAGCTGCGCGAGCGCGGGATCGGTCGCCGGGAAGAACAGCGCCGGGAACACCAAAGCCGCCGCGGTCGCGTAGATATAGAAATCGTAGAACTCGACCGAGGTGCCGACCAGGCTCGCGAACAGGATGCGGCGGTGCGATGCGATCGGCGACTGAGCCAATAGGTCTCTCCTTCTCGATCCTCCTTCCCTCATCGCTGCGGCAGGGTCCAGCCCGTTCATCGGCCCGACAGTTTCGCTCCTGTACCGAACGGCAACGAAACGCAGACCGAAGATAGGGAGTCGGCCGATGCGCGAGTCAGCGGGACGCAGGATGGTATTCGCAGTGCTCTTCGCGCTGGCGGCAGGTTTGCTCGTCCATTTCTACAACCCCGTCGACCATGTCCGCGCCGACCTGCGCGCCGATACGAAGGGCGTGAAGTTCAGCCTCGAGATCGCCGCACGCGCGATCGAAAAGGTCTGCGAACGGGTCTAGGGTCGCCAGCGGACCCGCCTCGAGTCCGGATCGCTCCCGATTATCGCTTCAGATGGTCAAGAGCGCCTGTCATTCGCGCATAGGCGCGGGCGATCGTGGTCACGACCAGCGCTTGGTCATCGCGATAGATATAATGACCAGTGCCATAGGCAGTGATGCCCACGCGGTTCGGCGCGGCCTCGGCGAACCGCCGATGGCAGCTCCGCCAGCGAGCGATATCGTTTTCGTCCTTGAACGGCGGATGCTCCGAGACCAGGTCCGTGGCCGGAACGTCGCGCGGGAAACTATGTGCACGGATCACGTCGACGGTCCGGGACAGATTGGCCGACTGAAAATATTGTCCCATCTTGCCTTGAGAACGTAGTCGCTCGAGATCGCGAGGCAGTGTCGCACGGAATTCTCTGAGAAATGCGGAATCGAACCAGCAGGCGGAGCTGGCATCGATCAACACCGCGTAGCCTACCTTATCAGGATGACGCGCGGCGTAGAGCGTAGTGTAGAAACCGCCGTAAGAATGGCCCACAAGCAGGAGCTTCCCGTCGAAACCGAGGGCGCGCAGGCCTCGCTCCAACCCCTGCACGCCAGCAACGATGCCATGGCGGGCGACGCCACCCCTCGGATCGACCTCGCTCTCTCCAAACCCCGCACGATCGTAGGTGATGATCGGTGCGCCGGTCGCCTTTGAGACAGCGTTAGCGACGTCCTCCCAAACGCTGCCGCCATCGCCGCCCCCGGCCTCGAACAGGATCGGTACGCCGTGACCAGGGATGACTTTGAAGTGCAGGCGGTAACCACCCACGTCGATCATCCGGTCAGTATCGGCGCCATGCGCCGCGAAAGCTGACTGTGCGGAAGCGAAGACATACATGGCCGCGCAGCTTGTGAGGATCGCCGCGGCTAGCGCTGGAAGGATGGCGCCGATCTTCATTCGGACCCCCGCTCGGCTCATGTTGCGGCGATCATCCACCGCCAGCTTTCAAGGCGCGCGGGAGCTGACGACCCCATTGGACGTTAGCTGCCGACCCCTCAATGCAGCCCCCAAGCCTTCACTGCGGTGAGCATCAGCCAGTAGAGCCCGCCCGACAGCAGCATCGCCGCGGGCAGGGTGAGCAGCCACGCCGCGGCGAGCTGGGCGATCGTGCGCCCCTGGAGCCCGGCGCCATTGGCGACCGATGCGCCGGCGACGCCCGATGACAGGATATGCGTCGTCGACACCGGCAGCCCGAAGCGATCGGCGCCGAGGATCGTCGCCGCCGCGACCAGCTCGGCGGCCGCGCCCATGCCATAGGTCATGTGCTGCTTGCCGATCCGCTCGCCGACCGTGATCACGATCCGCTTCCACCCGATCATCGTGCCGAGCCCGAGCGCGATCGCCACCACGACCTTCACCCAGAGCGGGATGAACCGCGTACCCGCCTCAAGGTCGGTCTGGTACGCCTTGATCGCCTTGACCTCGTCCTCGCGAAAGCCCTCGGGCTTCTTGATCGCGAGCTTGGTGGTGTCGAGCACCAGATACATGTCGTTGCGCACGTTCGACGTCGCCTCGGCGGGCACCTTGCTCAGCGAGCCATAGCTGGCGACGCGCGCGGTGAGGTCGGTCGACAGGCTGTCGAGCGCGGCATACACCGCCGGGCCCTCGGCCTTGCGCTGCTGGAGCGCGTTGGTCAGCGTCGTTCGCGCCTGGTTGGGCGCCATGGTGACGCCGCCGCCGCGCGCCTCGAATGCCGCGGTCGCGACATTGGCGGTCTGGACGAAGGCGGGTGTCGCGCTTTCCGGCAGCGTCCGGTTGAGCGCATAGGCGGTCGGGGCGCAGCCGATCAGGATCAGCATGATCAGCCCCATGCCCTTCTGGCCGTCGTTCGAGCCGTGGCTGAACGATACTGCGGTGCAGGTGAAGATCAGCAGCGCGCGGATGCCCGTCGGCGGCGCCTTGTCGCCCTCGGGTGCCTTGTAGAGGTCGGGGCGGCGGACGATCGCGCGCATCACCAACAATAGCAGCGCCGCGGCGAAGAAGCCGATCAGCGGCGCCATCCAAAGCCCGGTCAGCACCTTCTGCGCCTGGCTCCAGTCGACCCCCGCGGTGCCGCCGCGCGACCCCGCCTGGAGCAACTGGTTGGCGAAGCCGACCCCGAGCACCGATCCGATCAGCGTATGGCTCGAGCTGTTCGGCAGCCCGACATACCAGGTCGCGAGGTTCCACAGCACCGCCGCGAGCAGCAATGCGAAGATCATCGCGAAGCCGGCCGCGCTACCCACGTTGAGGATCAGGTCGACCGGCAGCAAGGTGATGATCGAATAGGCCACCGCCCCGCTCGACAGCATCACGCCCAGGAAATTGAAGAAGCCCGACCACACCACCGCGAGATGCGCCGGCATCGAGTTGGTGTAGATCACCGTCGCGACGGCATTGGCGGTGTCGTGGAAGCCGTTGACGAACTCGAACCCCAGCGCGATCAGCAAGGCGAGCACGAGGAACGCGAACACGCCCAGCGCCAGCTCCTCGCCCACGCCGCGCGTATCGGTGAGCACGCTCGCCCCCGCATAGGTCAGCCCCCCGACGAGCAGCCCGGCGAAAATCAGCCAGGCGAGCGGGTGGGTTTTATAGTCGAATCGACGGGTCCCCGGCAGTTCTGCCGTGGGAGCCTGGTCCAGTGCGAGCGTGGCCATGATGGCCGCGAAATGACCGTGGTTCGTGACGTCAGTATGACATAAGCGTTACAACGCCGCGGATGCGATCAGAAGCAGGTCGTCCGCGTGACCTTGGTCACCTTGCCGCTCGCGTCCTTTTCCTCGTGCCGCCCGGGCTCGCACGGCGGCGGCTTGCCCTCGGTCTCGCTGGTCCGCCACGCATAGAAGGCAGCGAACACGGCGATCGCCAACACGATGCCCAGCCGGAGTTTGCGATTGCGCCACATGCGCGCCTCCTAACCGCGCCGCCGCTGCGAAGCAACTTGCTCCCGCGGCGCGCGTTCCCTACCTGTTCGCCGATGACTCTCCCTGTGCCCACCCTTGACGACGCCCCCTATCTGCAGGGCCTCAACGCCCCTCAGCGCGATGCCGTGCTCACCACCGAGGGCCCCGTGCTCGTCCTCGCCGGCGCCGGCACCGGCAAGACCGCGGCGCTCACCGCCCGCCTCGCCCATCTGCTGTTCACGCGGAAAGCCTATCCGAGCGAGATCCTCAGCGTCACCTTCACCAACAAGGCCGCGCGCGAGATGCGCGAGCGCGTTGGCCGCCTCGTCGGCGACGCGGTCGAGGGCATGCCCTGGCTCGGCACGTTCCACGCGATCGGCGCCAAGATGCTCCGCCGCCACGCCGAATTGGTCGGGCTCCAGTCCAACTTCACCATCCTCGACACCGACGACCAGCTCCGCCTGCTCAAGCAGCTGATCACCGCCGCGGACATCGACGAGAAGCGCTGGCCCGCGCGCCAGCTCGCTGGGATGATCGACGGCTGGAAGAACAAGGGCCTCACCCCCGGGGAAATCGACGCCGGCGAATCCGAGGCGTTCGCGCACGGCAAGGGCAAGGCACTCTACGCCGCCTATCAGGACCGCCTGCGCACCTTGAACGCCTGCGACTTCGGTGACCTGCTCCTCCACATGCTGGTCATCCTCAAGACCGACCGCGAGGTCCTGTCGCTCTACCAGCAGCGCTTCCGCTACATCATGGTCGACGAGTATCAGGACACCAACAGCGTCCAGTATCTCTGGCTCCGCCTGCTCGCCCAGGAGCGCAAGAACATCTGCTGCGTCGGCGACGACGACCAGTCGATCTACAGCTGGCGCGGCGCCCAGGTCGAGAACATCCTCAAGTTCGAGAAGGACTTCCCCGGCGCCAAGGTGATCCGGCTCGAGCAGAATTACCGCTCCACCCCGCACATCCTCGCCGCCGCCTCGGGCGTCATCGCCAATAATGGCGGCCGCCTCGGCAAGACCCTGTGGACCGAGAAGGCCCAGGGCGAGAAGGTCAAGGTGCTCGGCATCTGGGACGGTCCCGAGGAGGCGCGCCGGGTCGGCGAGGAGATCGAGGGCCTCCAGCGCGGCGGCCTCTCTTTGGACGAAACCGCGATCCTCGTCCGCGCACAGCACCAGACCCGCGAGTTCGAAGAGCGCTTCATCAGCATCGGCCTGCCCTATCGCATCATCGGCGGCTTCCGCTTCTACGAGCGCCAGGAAATCCGCGACGCGCTCGCTTATCTGCGCGTCGTGGCGCAGCCGTCGGACGACTTGGCCTTCGAGCGCATCGTCAACGTCCCGAAGCGCGGCCTCGGCGACAAGGCGCTGGCCAAGGTCCACCAGTTCGCCCGCGCCGAGGGCCTGCCGCTGACCACCGCCGGCGCGCGCATCCTCGACACCGACGAACTCACCCCCCAGGCGCGCCGTAGCCTCGGCAACCTGATCGGCGACATCGCCCGCTGGCGCAGCATGGGGGACACGCTTCCCCATCCCGAGCTCGCCCGCATCATCCTCGACGAGAGCGGTTACACCGCGATGTGGCAGGCCGACCGCACCGCCGAGGCCGCCGGCCGGCTCGAAAACCTCACCGAGCTCGTCCGCGCGATGGAGGAGTATGAGTCCCTCGGCGCCTTTCTCGAGCACGTCAGCCTCGTGATGGACAATGAAGCGAGCGCCGAGGAGCCCAAGGTGACGATCATGACGATCCACGCCGCCAAGGGGCTCGAATTCGACACGGTGTTCCTCGCCGGCTGGGAGGAGGGCATCTTCCCCTCGCAGCGCGCGCTCGACGAAGGCGGGCTCGCCAGCCTCGAGGAGGAACGCCGCCTGGCCTATGTCGCGATCACCCGCGCCCGCCGCCGCGCGACGATCCTCCACGCCGCCAATCGCCGCATCTACGGCCAGTGGACCAGCAGCCTCCCCAGCCGCTTCGTCGCCGAGCTTCCCGGCGAGCATGTCGAGAGCGAGAGCACGATGTCGGGCGGCGAAAGTCTGTGGCGCGCCAACTGGTCCGAACGCGCCGACCCCTTCGCCGATGTCGCCCGCGGCACCGGCCGCGGCCCCGGCTGGCAGCGCGCCGCGGGGATCGACACCAAGAACCCCGGCGACAGCTTCACCCAACGCACCTTCTCGCGCGAACCCGCGCGCGTGCTGGAGAGCCACGCCAGCGCGGTCAGCTTCGGCGCCAAGCCGCGCGCGGACCTGTCGGTGGGACTGCGCGTGTTCCACCAGAAGTTCGGCTACGGGCTGATCGCCGAGATCGAGGGTAACAAGCTGGAGATCGACTTCGAGCAGGCCGGGCGGAAGCGGGTTATGGATTCATTCGTGAGCGTGGGAGACTGAATAGCTCGCTGACGTTACGATACATTAAACCTCTCCCCAACGAGGGGAAACGTCTCAATCCTTGATCGCAGACAATTCTTTCAGCCTGTCGAGAATTTTAGCCTCAAGCTTGTAAATATCGGTGATAGCTGCCACCGAATGCCGCGTTTCTGCCTTATCGACAAAGGTGCCGACGTATCGTGTCGTAGGACTATTGAAGTGTAGTCGCGCCAAAGATTTTCTATTATTGTCGTCAAGTAAGATCGCACAATAACTTTTGGAATCTCGGATTACCACTCGCTTTGGATCGACGTGTCGTGACGCAATTGCTTGAATAATGCGAAATCCTGCGATCTCGTCGTCGGTGGTAATAATGCCGTCCTCGACTTCCGACATATCGTCCGAATCCCCTGCCGGGATTGTCTCTGCACTCGGATTGGCGACATTGAGCGCGCTGGTAAGCCTCTCATTCACGCGGTCACGGATCAGGCTCGCGATCGAGGCTACCAGGATAGGTTGGAATTGCTCTTTAACTGCGGCGGTCAACCGCCCTCCCGGTTGAACACGCACAGCCATCATTCTTACAAACTCGTCCGACGGCTCTGCGAATTCCTTTTCCAGCTCGATCCGCATTTGGGATTCCAACTTCAGCCGCCCCGCTTCACGAACGATGGCATCGATATCGAATTGCTGTTTGGTGAAGCGTTCTAGCGTAGCGGGATCGGTCCGACGGATGGCATCCATCGAGAGAACGAAAAATGGCTTATCGTCCATCTTATTCGGCTGCTCGATGTCCGAATAGAATTTGTAGATGACGCCATTCGTCAGGATGGCGACGCGAGCATCGGTCGTTGAGAAATAACGATATAATTGGCTTGCATGTTTTAAATCTAGGTCAATCGATGACGGCTTGCATTCCACAAGAATAGATAGTCTCCCATCTATGCAAATCGCGTAGTCTACCTTTTCACCTTTCTTGATTCCAACATCGGCCGTAAACTCTGGAATGACTTCGCTCGGATTGAAAACGTCGTACCCCAATGCCTGAAGGAAAGGCATCACGAGAGCTGTCTTGGCTGCTTCCTCCGTGAGCAGCAGTTCACGATGCTGCGCGGTGCGCTTCTCGAGCTCAACCAGCTTGGTAGCTAGATCCATGGTTTCCCCCTCCCCAACTTGCATGGAGGCTGCGTCATTCGTTCAGCTATGTCCAGAGGACATATTTCGAGAAACATGATACATGTGCCAATCCCGACGCCGACATAAGTTCCTTGTCTAACGTGGGGCGATAATCATCAACTTGTCATAGGCCCCCCGTCATGGATCGCATCAACCTGGCCGACGCCAAGGTTGCGAAAGGACTGGTGTGATGCATCCCTCTGACTCGCGGTCGAGGTCGTCGCTGAAGGAAATTACCAACGCTGATCTCGCGCGGGCCGAGCGCATGCCTGCAATCTTCGCCGCCCGCATTGCAGGGCTGGTCGCACCCGGGTGTCCATACTATTCTCAGTCGCCCGACGGAGCGCCTTCATGAACGCGATCACCCCCAGCAACCAAGGCCGCCAGCCCACCGAACTGGCACTCGACCCCACCCTGATCGAAGAGGCCAACCGGCTCGGGATCGACCTTTCCGATGCCTGCGAGCGCGGTCTCGCCGATGCCATCGCGCGCCAGATCGCGCCGCGCTGGCAAGCCGACAATGCCGGTGCGCTCGCGGCTTCCAACGCCCATGTCGAACACCATGGCCTGCCGCTCGCCGATACGCGGCTCTTCTAGGACCGCTGGCACAGTTCGATATCTATCGCCGGCGCAATGGACCGGGGTTTCTGCTCGACTGCCAAGCCGACCTGCTCTCGATGCTGAATACCCGTTTCGTCGTTTCACTCCTGCCGCGGTACGCCGCGCCGACGCCCGCCGATCGGTTGAACCCGATCTTCACCGTTGCCGGCGCGGAAATAGTGATGCTCACGCAATTCGCTGCGGCCGTCCGAACGGACGAACTCGGTGAACGCGTCGCCTCCCTGGGAGAGCATCGCTACACGATCACCAATGCCTTGGATCTGATGATAAGCGGTATCTGATCCCTCGCCGTCGCCGCCAACCTCCGTTCTTCCAAAATAGGAATTCGTCTGGGATAGACTCGTCGATGTCCGAGTCGCCCCGCCCGCTCGCCCCGATCGCCACGCTCAAGCTGGTGCCGCAGCCCGACTGGCCGGCCGAACGCCAGCGCGCCTTCCTCCACGTGCTGCTCCGCTCGGGCGACGTCATCGCAGCCGCCGCCACCGTCGGCGCGAGTGCGAGCACCATCGCGCGCCTCCGTCGCGCCCTCGCGCGCAACAGCGCCTTCGCACGCGCGTGGCGAAAGGCTGCGGAGGAGGGCAAGGTCGATGCAATGGCGAAGCGGGTGCTGCGCCGGCACGGTGTCACTGCCGAACAGCTCGCGCGCCTCGATGCGGTTTGTCATGGCTTCGACAAGGTCCGGTTCACGTGCGGCCTGCTGCACCGCGCAGGCGTCCCGGCCTAGCATGGCGGTGCCCGAACCCACCAAGCTGCCAGCCCAGGCCGACGGTCCGCTCGCCTTCACGCCCGTCGCGCTGGAGCGCGTCCGCCGCGACGGCTGGACGCCGCAGCGTCAGCGCGACTTCATAACCGCGCTCGCGGCGATGGGATCGCTGGCGCACGCGCTTCGTGCCGTCGGCATGTCCAAGCAGTCGGCCCATGGCTTGCGCAAGCGCCCCGGCGCAGAGAGCTTCGCCGCGGCTTGGGATACCGCGCTCGCCATCGGCTACGACCGTGCTTTGGCCCACGCAATCGATCGCGCGACCAACGGCGTGCTCAGCCCGCATTACTACAAGGGCAAGCTGGTCGGCATGCGTCACCGCTTCGACTATCGTCTCGCCTGTGCGGCACTCCGCCCGCCACCCGCCCCGCCGCGCAAGAAAGTTGCGAGATGATTCGCATTTCGGTCAACTTAGTCAATTTAGCGCGCGGCGGCGGGCCGCTCGTCCGCCATTCAGCCCCGCTTCACCCGCATTGCTGGAACGTTTCCGTCGCGCCAGCCTTAAGCAAGGGCACGCATGGAGGAGTTGAACATGAAGACCATCACCGGCCTCGCGGCCCTCGCCGCAGCGCTCGTCGTCGCGGCGCCTGCCTCGGCCCAGACCAGCACGCGCTACGGCGGTAGCGCGTATCAGGACGAGGAAGCGCGCTTCGATGCCGCGCAGCGCCGTTTCGACACCGAATATGAGACCTATCAGGCCGCGGTCGAGCGCTATCGCCGCTCGCGCACGACACGCCCGGCCTATGACGATCGCGGCCCCGGCCGCTACGACGATCGCTATGACGACGATCCCAATTACGATCCCGCGCGCGACTATCGCTCGGGCAATTACCAGGAGCGGACGCTCGGCAGCGACGACCGCGTCTATCGCGGCAATGACGGCCGCTATTATTGCAAGCGCAGCGACGGCACCACCGGGCTGATCGTCGGCGCCGCCGCGGGCGGGCTGTTCGGCAACGTCATCGCCGGACGCCGCTCGAGCACCGTCGGCACCTTGCTCGGCGCGATCGCCGGCGGTGCGGCGGGTGCGTCGATCGATCGCAACCAGCAGCAGGTCCGCTGCCGCTGAGCTTTCAGGCCGGGATCAGGCCGCGGGGCGTTCCACCGCGAGCAGGGTCTCGGCCGCAAAGCGTTCGTCCTGGGGGTCGAACAGCGCGCTGGGGGTGAATTCGCGCTCGGTCAGCGCGAAGCCGGCGAGCCCGGCGAGCTTGAACAGGCCGACCTTCTCCTCGCGCGGCGGCTGGCCGTCACGCTCGATCGTGGTGGCGCCGACATAGACTTCGCCGTGGCGGGTGAAGGCGACGTGCGGGGCGAGCACGACATGGCCGTTATTGTAGGTCGCCTCGACGCAGCGGGTGCGCACGATGGCCTCGAACAGGGTCGGTATATGAGCGGCGGGCGACGGCGCCGGGTTGGAATCGCTGACGGACATTCGGGGGGTATAAACCCCGTGCCGCAGTGCAGCAAGGTTCGTGCGATTACGGGACTGTCCCACCGTGCGGCACCCGCATGGGCGCTTCCGTACCAACACCCATATGGGCTTTACCGGGGCCGCGATTTTACCGCTGGTCAGCTACATCGGATGCAGAGGGGAGCAAGGAGAACACCCCCCGAATGTCCGTCGATCGCCTTCTCGCCCAACATTGCCGCATCCTCGCCAACGTCGACGCGGTCGAGGAGTTCGCGGCGGGCGCCCCGCCGGCGCGCGAGGACCGGATGGCGGACGAACGCTGGGCCTTCACCCGCGACCTGCTGCTCCACTTCGCGCAGATGGAATCGACCGTCTACGGCCCGATGCTGAGCGACCGCCGCGAGCATGCCCAGCAGACCGCGGCGCTCGCCAGCGTCGAGACCGCGACCCTGATGGGCGAGTATCGCGAACATGTCGCGCGCTGGCACGGTCCGCACCCGGCCGAGCATTGGGAGACCTATCGCCGCGCGGTGTCGCGGCTGATGCGCCGGATCCGCGTCCGGCTCGAGGCCGAGGCTGCCGAGATCGTGCCGCTGCTCCCGATCCAGCCCGACGGCGCCCGCGCCGGGCCGACCCGCGAGACCTATGCCGCCGAGGCGTGGGAGATCCGCGGCGTGATCTTCGAGGGCACCAAGCTGCCGAGCGCCTGAGCGCGCTCTAGTGCCAGAACAGCAGGAGCAGGATGATGATCGGAAGCGGAATGCCGAGCAGCCACAACAAAATGCCCTTGCCCATCACCGTGTCTCCTGAGTTATTGATTTCGCTGGCGTAAGAACCTCCGGGGCACGGCGCGGTTCCCGGGACGACAATTCGCTGCGACGAGGGCGGGCGAGCTTGCGGTGCCGCGGCGGACGCGCCAAGAGCGCTGCATGCCGATCCATCCCTTCGCCGTCGCCAATTTCCGCGCTTACTGGGTGGCGCGCTTCGCCGCGACGCTCGGCCAGATGGCATTGGTCATCGTCATCGGCTGGCAGGTCTACGACATCGCCCGCGAGACGATGACGATCAAGCAGGCCGCGTTCCAGCTGGGACTTATCGGCGTCGCGCAGTTCCTGCCGTTGCTCTGCCTCTCGCTGTTCGCCGGCTGGCTCGCCGACCGCGTCGACCGCCGCTGGATCGCCCGCTCGGCGGTGGGGCTCGAGATCTTCTGCGCGCTCAGCCTGGGCTGGCTGACCTACACGCAAAGCATCACCCTCCCCGCGTTGTTCGGCATCGCTGCTCTGCTCGGCGTCGCCCGCGCGTTCGCCGGCCCCGCGCTCGGCGCGCTCGCGCCCAACCTCGTCCCCAAGGAAAGCCTGCCCACCGCGATCGCCTTGAGTTCGGTCTCGTGGCAGATCGGCACGGTGATCGGCCCGGCGATGGGCGGCTATCTCTACGCCGCCGGCCCTTCGGTGCCCTATTTCGTCGCTGCCGGGTTGTTCACCCTCGCGCTGACCATGCTGCTGCTGATCTCGCCGGTGCCCCGCACCAGCGTGAAGTTCACCGGCAGCCCCTGGGCGCAGATGGTCGACGGGCTCCATTATGTCCGCCGCAACCGGCTCGTGCTCGGCGCGATCTCACTCGATCTGTTCGCGGTTTTGCTCGGCGGCGCCACCGCCATGCTGCCGGTCTATGCCCGCGACATCCTCCAGGTCGGCTCCGAAGGCCTCGGCCATCTCCGCGCCGCGCCCGCGCTCGGGGCGGTGTCGGTCGGCCTGTTCTTCTCCTGGCGCCCGCTCAAGACCGAGGTCGGCAAGAAGATGCTGATCGCCGTCGCGATCTTCGGCCTCGCCACAGTCGTGTTCGGCCTCTCGGCGCCGCTCTTCGTCAGCCTGCTCGGCCCCTCGGCGATCGGCAGCGACTTCGCCCCCGCGGTCCTGCTCTCGCTGGTCGCCCTGTTCGTGCTCGGCGCCGCTGACATGGTCTCGGTCTATGTCCGCCAGTCGCTGATCCAGCTCTACACCCCCGATCAGATGCGCGGGCGCGTCGGTGCAGTCTCCACCCTGTTCGTCTCAGGCTCCAATGAGCTTGGCGAAGCCGAATCGGGCTTCCTCGCCGCATTGATCGGTCCGATCGCCGCAGTGATCGGCGGAGGCATCGGCGCGGTGCTTGTCACGATACTGTGGGCCCGGCTATTCCCCGAACTCAGGCGGGCTCGCACCTTCGATCCTCCGGCCAATCTCGACGTGCCTCCCAAGGAGATGACGACATGAAGGCGAACACGATCCTCGAGACGATCGGCAATACGCCGCACATCCGCGTGCAGAAGCTGTTCCCCGGCGCCGAGGTGTGGATCAAGTCCGAGCGCGCCAATCCGGGCGGCTCGATCAAGGACCGCATCGCGTTGGCCATGGTCGAGGCGGCCGAGGCCTCGGGCGACCTCAAGCCCGGCGGTACGATCGTCGAGCCGACCAGCGGCAATACCGGCGTCGGCCTGGCGATGGTCGCCGCGGTCAAGGGCTACAAATTGATCCTGGTCATGCCCGAGAGCATGAGCCTCGAGCGCCGCCGATTGATGCTCGCTTATGGCGCCAGCTTCGATCTCACCCCGCGCGAAAAGGGTATGAAGGGCTCGATCGAGCGTGCGATGGAGATCGTCGAATCGACCGAAGGCGCGTGGATGCCGCAGCAGTTCGAGAATGCCGCGAACGTCGACGTCCATGTCCGCACCACCGCGCAGGAAATCCTCAACGATTTCGCCGACACGCCGATCGACGTGATCATCACCGGCGTCGGCACGGGCGGCCACATCACCGGCGTCGCCGAGACGCTCAAGAAGAGCTGGCCGGGCCTCAAGGTGTTCGCAGTCGAGCCCGAGCTGTCGCCGGTGATCTCGGGCGGCACGCCGGGCCCGCATCCGATCCAGGGCATCGGCGCCGGCTTCATTCCCAGGAACTTCCACGGCGACGCGATCGACGGCGTGATCAAGGTCGACGCGAACGTCGCCAAGGACATGGCGCGCCGCGCCGCACGCGAGGAAGGCATGCTGGTCGGCATCTCGTCGGGCGCGACCCTCGCCGCGATCCTCCAGAAGCTTCCCGACCTCCCTGACAACGCCCGCGTTCTCGGCTTCAACTACGACACCGGCGAGCGTTACCTCAGCGTCCCCGAGTTCCTTCCCGAGAGCTGATCGGCACTCGGAAGCGCGTTTGAGCGGGCCATTGCGGCGTTTCGGCGGCGCAATGGTTCCAAAATCGTGCGTGCTGCGTTATGGGCGGCGACCCCCGCTTCCGGAGCAGCTCTTGTCCGTACGTCCTCGCCTTGCCCCTTCGATCCACCGCTCGCACGCGCGGCGGGGCTGAGCGGACGCACGTCATGCTGATGCAATCGCTCGACGCCGACCTGTCGTCCGCGCCTGCGGGACGCCGCTCGTCGCCGCTTTGGCTCCGCATCCTGCTCGGGCTCTTCGTGCTCGCCGCGATCGGCATTCCGCTGCTGATCGTGTCGACCGCACCGCGCGTCGTAGTGCACAAGCGCACCCCGGTGGTGATCTCCAAGCGCGTCGTCCCCAAGCAGGAGCTGCCGCCGGTCGAGCCGGTCAAGCTACAGGAAGTCGCTCCCGAGGACGCGCGCGAGATCAACGCGGCGATCCCCTTCTCGACGCTGCCCAATCCCGCCGCCCGGGCATTCAACTTATCGGGATCTGCCGACAGCCAGGCTCGCGCGATCGACTGCCTCGCCGCCGCCGGCTATTACGAAGCAGGCGACGATGCCAAGGGCCAGCGCGCGGTCGATCAGGTCATCATCAACCGGATGCGCCATCCCGCTTTCCCCAAGACGATCTGCGGCGTCGTATTCCAGGGATCCGAGCGCAGCACCGGCTGCCAGTTCACCTTCACCTGCGACGGCGCGATGCTCCGCTATTCGCCGAGCGCCGCGGCGTGGCAGCGCGCCCGCGACGTCGCCCGCCTCGCGCTCAACGGCTCGGTCTATCGCCCGGTCGGCCACGCCACGCATTATCACACCAATTGGGTCGTGCCCTATTGGAGCGCCAGCCTCGAGAAGATCACCGCGGTCGACACGCATCTGTTCTTCCGCTGGGCCGGCTGGTGGGGCACGCCGCCCGCATTCAATCGCGGCTATGCCGGCGTCGAGCCCAACATCCCACAAATGGCGCGGCTGTCAAGCGTCCATGTCGGCGACGAGACCAAACCGCTCGAAGCCGCGCTCCAGGGCGACGGCTCGCTGGTCGACCCGGCGTCGATCCCAGACGCCGCGGTGCCCAACCCGATCGGCGCGGGCCTGGACGCCAATCACTTCCTCGTCGTGCTCGACAAGAAGATGAACCCCGACGCCTTCGCCGCGCTGGCGATCAAGACCTGTGGCGAGCGGCTCTATTGCAAGTTCATGGCCTGGACCGATCCCAAGCAGAAGCCCGCCAAGCTTCCCGCCACCCCGGCCCAGACCGCGGCGCTGTCGTTCAGCTATCTGCGCGATCAGGCGCAGGGCTATGCCAAGGCTCTGTGGAACTGCCAGCAGTTCAAGCGACCGAGCCCGATCCAGTGCATGCGCGTCCAGCCGCCGGTGGCTCCCGCGACAATGCCGACACCGGTGCCCTCACCGAGCGCCACGCCGGCAGCGGCAGCGCCGGGGCCCGCCGGGCTCAACGGCGTGCGCCGCAAGGGCGATCCCGCGCCTGCGGTCCGCCCAGTGAACTTCGCCCTGACCACGCCCAAGGCGAGTCCGACTCCGCAGCCGACGGCGACGCCCGCTCCCGCGCGCTAAACTCGTCCTAACCGGAAAAATGGTTTGCGGACCCGTGCTCCTGCGAAAGCAGGAGCCCAGGATAGCCAAGGGTTGAACAACCCTAAGCTCCTGCTTTCGGAGGCGGACGAAGGCGGGGGTTTCAGACTTCAAGTCTGAACCCCGGCCGTCGCCGGGAAACTGTCACACAGCGATCAAGCGGCGCGGAACATCTCCGGATCGAGCGCCATCACCGCGTCGCTGCCTGCCTCGATCTTCCGCCGCAAGCCGCCTGCTTCGGGCAGGAAGCGTTCGGCGTAGAAGCGTGCCGTGACGAGCTTGGCTTCGAGGAACTTCGCGTTCTCCGCGCCGCCGGCAAGGCCCGCGGCCGCCGCCTTGGCCATGCGCAGCCACATCAGCCCGAGCGCAACCGTGCCGGTCAGCTGCATATAGGGATAGGCGCCCGCGCCGACATGGTTGGGGTTCTGGAAGCCGTTGGCGGCGAGCCACATCGTCGCGCCCTGGAGATGGCCGAGCGCCTTCTCAAGCGCCTCGGCAAAGTCCTTGAGCTTCTCGTCGCCCTTTGCCGCACCGACTTCCTCACTGACCAGCTTGAAGAACGCCTGCACCGCGCGCCCGCCATTCTGAGCGAGTTTCCGCCCGACCAGGTCCATCGCCTGGACGCCGTTCGTGCCCTCGTAGATCATCGAGATACGCGCATCGCGGACATACTGCTCCATCCCCCATTCGGCGATGTAGCCATGCCCGCCATAGACCTGCTGGCTGTCGGTCGCGACCTTGTAGCCGATATCGGTGCCGACGCCCTTGATCACGGGCGTGAGCAACCCGATCAGGTCGGCGGCGAGCTGGCGCTCCTCCTCGGAGGCGGCGGCATGCTCGAGATCGACCTGAAGCGCGCCCCACAGGCAGAGCGCGCGCAAGCCCTCTGTCTGCGCCTTGGCCTCCATCAGCATGCGGCGCACGTCGGGGTGGACGAACAGGGTGTCGGCCTTTTCCTGCGGCTCGGCCGGGCCGGTCAGCGCGCGGCCCTGGCGGCGATCGTGCGCGTACTGGACGGCGTTCTGATACGCAGTCTCGCCGACGCCCAGGCCCTGGAGCCCGACGCCGAGCCGCGCGGCGTTCATCATGATGAACATTGCGGCGAGGCCCTTCATCTCCTCGCCGACCAGCCAGCCGGTGGCGCCGTCATAGTTCATCACGCAGGTCGAATTGCCGTGGATGCCCATCTTGTGCTCGATCGAGCCGCAGGTGACCGCGTTGCGGTCGCCCAGCGATCCGTCGTCGCCAACCATGAACTTGGGCACCACGAAAAGGCTGATGCCCTTACTGCTCTCGGGCGCGTCCGGCGTCTTGGCCAGCACCAGATGGATGATGTTGTTGGTCAGGTCGTGCTCGCCCGACGAGATGAAGATCTTGGTGCCGGTAATCGACCAGCTGCCGTCGGCATTCGGTTCGGCGCGCGTGCGGATCAGCCCGAGATCGGTGCCGCAATGCGGCTCGGTGAGGTTCATCGTCCCGCCCCACTCGCCCGACACCATCTTAGGGACGTACTTGACCTTCTGCTCGTCGGAGCCCTTGACCAGCAGTGCCGCGATCGCGCCGTGGGTCAGGCCGGGATACATCGCGAATGCCATGTTGGCCGAGATCATATATTCCTGGAACGCGGTCGAGACGACATGCGGCATCTCCTGCCCGCCGAACTCGGTGGGTGCGCTCAGCGTGCCCCAGCCGCTCTCGACGAACGCCTGATACGCTTCCTTGAAGCCCTCGGGCGTGGTGACGCTGCCGTCGTCGTGGCGCGTGCAGCCCTGCTGGTCGCCCGAATGGTTGAGCGGGAACAGCACGTCGGCGACGAACTGGCCGCCCTGGTCGAGCACTGCCTCGACCACGTCGGGCGTCGCGTTCTGGAAGCCGGGGAGATTGGCATAGCGCTCGAGCCCGATCACCGAATCGAGAATGAAGCGCGTGTCGCGCACCGGCGGCGTATATTGCGGCATGTCAGGTTCCTCAGTGAGCGTCGCTGCTTGCGAGCAGCTCGACGAATTGCTGGAGTTCGTGGATGTGCGCGTCGATGTCGCGCTTCTGGTTTTCGAGCAGCTCGATACGGTCGCGGCAGCGCGCGAGCGTCACTTGCTTCTGCACCCGGCGGCCGTCGCCGACATCGTAGAGATCGATCATCTCCTTGATCTCGGCGAGGCTGAACCCGACGCGCTTGCCGCGCAGGATCCAGGCGAGCCGGGCGCGATCGGCGTGCGAATAGATGCGCTGGGTGCCGCGCCGCTCGGGGCCGATCAGCCCCTCATCCTCGTAGAAGCGCAGCGCCCGCGGAGTCACCGCGAACTCGGCGCAGAGGTCTGAGATCGAGAAGGTGTCCTGTTCGGCACGGGGCTCGATCGGCGCCAGGGCCTCGAGCGGAAAAGCGGCAGCGGGCATGTCCTGCTTTATGCTTTACCTTTACGTGAACGTCAAGTGCGTTGCGGCGAAAGCCGCGCGATAAGCCCCGCCATTTCGAACACCGTCGCACCGGCGTCGAGTGACAATCCGGTCGCCGCCTCGCCCAGCTCGCGCGCTGCGGTGTAGGCAATGATCGCCACGTTCAGCGCCTCGCCCGACCGGGTTTTCGCGCGCTCGGCGATGAAGCTCGGCGCGCGGTCTAGGAACGCCTCGTAGCGCGGATGCGCCGCCTTGGCGCCGAGCAATTTGGCCAGCCGCGAGCGCAGCGCGTTCGACGGATCGCCGGTCTCGGCGAGTGTCGCCATGTCGCCTTCGAGCGCGGCGAGGTCGAGCCCGGCAAAGCCGAGCGCCCGCCCCGGCGAGCCTTCCCCGGCGCGGACCAGCGCGTCGATCTCCCTGGCGCTCGCCTGCGGAAGCTCGGCGCGCAGGATGCCGGCGACCTGCTCGGAGGACAAAGCCTCGAAGCGCAGCAGCCGGCAGCGCGAGCGGATCGTCGGCAGCAATTGCCCCGGCGCGTGGCTAACCAGCAGGAAGATCGTCCCCGCCGGCGGCTCCTCCAGATTCTTGAGCAGCGCGTTGGCGCCCCCGCGCTCGAGATCGTCGATCGAGTCGATCACGATCACCCGGCGGCTGCTCAGCGAGGGCTTGGTCGCGAACAAGGGCTGCAGCGCGCGCACCTGCGCGATCGTGATCGACCGCGCGAGCGCTTCGTCGGGCTTTGCGGCGTCCTTGGGCAGCCGCACCAGCTCGCGATAATCGGGATGCGCGCCCGCCGCGATCAGGTGCGCGGTCCGCGTGGTCTCGGGCACGTCCCAGCCGGGGCTCAGCTTGTGCGGCTCGCTCGCCTCGGCGAGCATCCGCGCCGCCGCGGCACGCGCGAACGCGCCCTTCCCCACCCCCTCGGGCCCGGCGATCAGCCAGGCATGGTGGAGCACGCCGCTCGCCATCGCGGCGGCAAGCGCATCGCGCGCGGATTCGTTGCCGAGGAACATGCCCCGCCCGGCACTCAGCCGAACAGCGACGTGAGCCCCAGCCAGACGCGGCGGAAGAACCCCGCTTCGCCGACATCGGCCGCGGCGACCAGCGGCAAGGTCTGGGTCGGCATGCCCTGGGTCTCGACGACGAGGTCGGCGATATGCTGCCCCGACTTGATCGGCGCCTTGACCGGGCCGAGATAGACGAGCTTGCCGCTCAGCTGCGGCGACGTTCCTGCCGGCAGGGTTGCGTTGAGATCGCGCGGCGCGACGACGCCGACGCTGCTCGCGCCACCGCCCTGGACCTCGACATCGCCGATCTTCTTGCCCTTGGACGCGATCGGATGCGGACTCCACGCGCGGAAGCCCCATTGCATGAAGCGCACCGATTCCTCGGCACGCTGGCCATAGGTGTTGAGCCCGGCGACGACCATTACCAGCCGGCGACCGCTTTGCTCGGCCGATCCGGTGAAGCCATAGCCCGCCTCGTCGGTATGCCCGGTCTTGAGCCCGTCCGCGCCCTGCACCCGCCCGAGCAGCGGATCGCGATTGCCCTGCGTGATGTCGGCGCCCGCGCCCAGCGTCTTGCCCCAGGTGTAGCTCGTGCGGCTGTAGAATTGCTTGTAGAGCTGGGGGTGGTCCTGGATCGTCGCCTTGGCGAGATGCGCGAGGTCGCGCGCGGTCACGTACGTCCGCCCCTCGTCGGGCCAGCCATTCGACGTGCCGAACTGGCTGTTGGTCAGCCCGATCTTCTTCGCCTGCTGGTTCATCAGGTTGACGAATGCTTCCTCGGTGCCAGCGATCTTCTCGGCGAGCACGACGCAGGCATCGTTGCCCGAAAGCGTGACGATGCCGTTGAGCAGATCCTCGACGCGCGGCTGCTCGCCGACCGCGAGGAACATGGTCGAGCCCTGTGAATGCCACTTCTTCCACGTCTCGGGCGCGACCGTGGTGGTATCGCTCAGCTTGAGCTTGCCCTGCTTGATCAGGTCGAACGCGACATAGACCGTCATCATCTTGGCCATCGACGCCGGCGGGATGCGGCGATCGGCATCCTTGGCATAGAGCACCGCGCCCGAGGACAGGTCCTCGAGATAGGCGATCGGCGCAGGCGTATCGAAAGGCGGGGTCTGCGCGGTGGTCGGATAGGCGATGGCGAGCGCCAGGATCGAGGCGGCGTATAGCTTCTTCATGGCAGTCCGGGTCCCCGGGTTACTCAGTTGACGGCGATGACGCGCGCGTCTCCATAACCCGCGCGTGCGGCTCCGCCTCGTGCGGCATCGGCCTGCGCCCGTGTGGCGTAGGGACCGAGCTGCACGCGATAGAGCCCTCCGCCCTGCTTTACGGACCCGCCGAGCCTCTGCGCAAGCGCTTGCGCGTTCCGGGCGTTAGAAAGTGCGGCTACCTGCACGACGAAGCCGCCGCGTACCACCGCAGCGGGGCGCGGCGCCGAGGCGCGCGGTGCCGGCGTCGGGCGCGAAGCGGCAGGTCGCGAGGCAACCGGACGCGCGGCTTCGGCCGGCACTGCCGCGACCGGCGGCGTGCCGAGATGCTTGCGGAGCGCATTGAGCAGCACCGGCGGCGTGTCGGGCCGCGCAGGCGCGGGGCGTCGCGAGCGCAATGCGAGCATGTCGCCGGGCGCCGCCGCGACGCGCCGTACGCGCACCGGCATCTGTCCGCCCTCGGCATGGCCGAGCTCGCGCGCGGCGGCGACCGACAGGCTGATCGGCTTGGCCGCACCCGCGTCGGTCGCCGTCACCAATGCGACGATCGTCCGGCCGTTCTCGAGCGAGGTCACTTCGACCAGAGTATCGGCGGGCAGCGAGGCGTGCACCGCGGTGATCCCGCCGCCGATCTCGGCGATCTCGGCATAGCCGACCTCGTCATAGCGCTGCTCGCCCGGTGCGCGCTGCGAAGACCCGCGCGGCCCCTCGATACCCGCGGTCGGATCCACGTCCTGCGCGGAATAATCCAGCCGCGGCGGCGCCGGTCGCGGCTCGGGCGCAGGCGCAGGTGCGGGCTTGGTGCCGGGCACGGGGTAGCTCGCCCCCGGGCTCGTCTGGCCAGTGGCAAAGGCTCGCTCCGCGCCGGTCCCGGCGAGGAGGAGAAGGGCAGCGGCGGCGCTAGCGTTCGACTTCATCGGCGAGCAGACCTACCGACAATGCGTAAAAATTCGAGCAATTATAGTCCAGGATCACGCGATAATTGCCGGTGAGCAGGTAGGCGGTCCGCCCCGGGCCGTCGGGCTCGAGCAAAGTCGCCTGGACATTGTCGGCGGGCAGCGCCCTTCCGACTGGCGTCAGCCCGAGCGCGCGCCACTCGCCGATCGTCTTCCAGCGGCTGTGGCGCTCGAACACCCGCGGGCAGCGCGTCGGGCTGGTCCGCCCGGCGAGCCCGGCGCGATTGAACCCATCGGGTACGCGCACCGCGACGCCCCAGGGCTGCCCTGGCCGCCAGCCGGCATTGACGAAATAATTGGCGATCGAAGCGAGCGTGTCGGCCTCGCTGGTCCAGATGTCGGCCATCCCGTCGCCGTCGCCGTCGACCGCGAGCCGCAGATAGACGCTCGGCAGGAATTGCGGCCCGCCGAACGCCCCCGCCCAGCTGCCGACCAGTTTCTCGCGCGGCACCCCCCGGTCGATCATCTTGAGCGTCGCGATGAACTCGCTCGCGAACAAGTCGCGCCGCCGCCCTTCATAGGCCAGGCTGGCGAGCGCGCGCGGCAGGTCGAACCCGCCCATCACGCGGCCGTAATTGGTCTCGTGACCCCAGATCGCGACCATGATCGATTCGGGAACCCCCGTCTCGCGCTCGATCCGCGCCAGGCGGCCGCGCTGGCGCCGATAGGCGCTGCGCCCCTGCCCGATCCGCGCCGCGTCGACATGCTTTACCCGGTACGGCTCGAACGGCGAGATCGGCGCGTTGGGCCGCGTCTCGGGCTGCTGCCGGTCGAGCTCGACGACGCGGGCATTATAGGTCAGCGTCGGGATCACCATGTCGACGGTGCGCCGCGAGACGCCCTCGGCCAGCGCCTGGCGGCCGAGCGTCTGGAGATAGGCCTGGAAGCCGGCCTCGTCCTGCGCGATCGCCGGCCCCGCCGCCGGGCTGGCGACGATCACCGCCAGCGCGAGGACCATGATCTTTCCGAAGAGCGTACGCAAACCAGCCATGCCCTTGTGTGGCACAGCCGCGCCTGAGCATGAACCCCCTTGGCGGCACGGGTGATCAAGATTTTCTGGCGTACTGCCGCGCGGCACGATAGCGGGGGTCTGCGCGGAGAGGTGGCCGAGTGGTTTAAGGCAGCGGTCTTGAAAACCGCCGTGGGTGCAAGCTCACCGTGGGTTCGAATCCCACCCTCTCCGCCAAATTTGCTAAAATATCGGGATTCCCTCGCAGCGTAGTTCCACAGGGCACGCCAAGGTCACGCTATCGCGGTGTTTCACACTGGCCGACATTTCACAGAGCGGTGGCGAGGCCGCGATTGGAGCAAGCAGAGCAAATCCTACATTGCAAGCACTCGATGGCGGATATTGGGTGGAGGCAGACCGTACGCTTTCGGGAACCGAGGCGTGATAGCTGCTGCTTCGGGCGGGCTCTTAAGAACGGCCGCCGCTTGCAGACTGTCACGAGATTCTGAGTGCGCTGATTACGGGAACGTCGGGTGAGGCGAACCGAGTTCAAAACTGCGCCGGGGCTAGATGATGACTTCCGTACTTCGCTGCCACCAACACCGAACGGAGTTCCGCCCATCGCACTAGGTTCGCGCGATCATGCTCCTGCACAGTCTGTAACCAAGTCATATAGTCGTTGCTGACATCGAGGGGCTTTAATTCAAGCATCCCGCGAAAAAGCGCGGCGGAAACCTGCTGCAAAAGGGCCTCTTCGCTGAAGGAAACAGGTATGCCCTCTACTCTCCAGCGACCAAACACCATACGCGCTACTGCGCCGACGGACCAGAATCGAACAATTCCGGGAGGATGCGAAAGATCCCTAAATTCACCGCTAGATCCGGAAAAACTGGCGTGCATCGAGATCATTGCAGCACCGATGGCGAGCAAAACAATACGTAATGCGGAGTAGTCATCTTGAAAATGAGCAGGAAGTCGATCGCCGTCCTTATACCTTTTTGCATTCCTCCGAGCCCATATCATGCAGTCTTGAATCGCAAAAGCATCAGCATCCATCTCCAAGGTGCGCGACGTAACGCGATCTACTGCAATCGATCCATTTTCTTTAATATAGGATGAAAGTAAGACGCCACTTTTAAGATGTCCGCTGATTATATGAGCCAATTCATGATCAACAACGAACCAGATGGCTATCTGGGTTAAAAGGGCCACGTCCTCGTGTTCATTCCATTCAATTTCATCCTGGAAAAACACTGAATGGCTAAGGTCTTGCAGCGTTCCTAATGGCGCATCAGGAATGCTTTCCAAATTCTCACCATTCCAAAGTGATTGCACAGCTCTCGTAGGGAGCAATCTACCCGCCCCCGCTATAAACGCATCTATAAGTCGTATACTGATCGCAACAAGATTTAAGTTCGGACTAGCGTAAGCTATGGCGTTAGGGATTGGACAATCCACTAAGGCTAATCTGATATCTTCTTTCACATCCCTATTACGCTTTGCATCAACCACTGCTGAAATTGCATTTACAGAAATAAATTGAGTAAATCCTTCAAGCTCGTCCAGCCGTATTACAGGTCCGGCCATATTAGCACGGGCCAGGATCGTTTCCACCCGTCCGAGTAAATTATCGGAGATGTAAACTGAGGCGAGGTCTGGATTAGTAATGAGCGCGCTCCTTGATATTCCGCATGCCAACGCAGGTGCCAGCGTCCTGCCTACGAAGACTCAAGCCGACCCGATCTTCAACCGCCGCGCCACGCTATCCCGCCGTGCGTCCAGCTCGTTCCGCGCCCGCTCCATCACCTCCAGCTCGGTCGCCTCGAGCAGATCGTCGACCACGCCGCGCAGATGCCGACGCATCGCCGTCCGCGCCGCATGCGGATCGCGCGCGTGCAGGGCCGCGACGATCGGGCGGTGCTCGTCGACGCGCGGGGTGATCCCGCCGCGCTTGGCCCGTGCGAACATGTTGGCAGCGAGCGGGGATTTGGTGCGCAGCTCCCAGAGATATTCGACCACGCTGCGGATCGCGGCATTGCCCGTCGCATTGGCGATCGCCAGGTGGAAGCGGTGGTCGGCGTCCATCACAGATGGCTCGTCCGAATCCCCCGAAGCCATCTCGATCAGCAATGCGTCGAGCTCGGCGAGTTGCTCGTCGGTGATCGACACCGCGGCGAGCGCCACCGCCTCGCCCTCGAACAGGATCCGCGCCTCGGTAAGGTCGAACGCGCCGACGTCGAAGTTGAGCGCATCCTCGCGCTGGCCGTCGCCATGGTCGCGCTTGGTGACATAGAGGCCCGAACCGTGGCGCGCCTCGATCCAGCCCTTCATCTCGAGCGCGATCATCGCCTCGCGGATCGTCGGCCGGCTGACCTTGTATTCCTCAGCCAAATCGCGTTCGCCGGGCAGCCTTGTGCCTGGCGACCAGCGGCCGCCTTCGATCGCTTCGGTGATCGCCGCCGCGACCCGCTGGTAGAGCTTGTTGCCCTTGATCTTCATATCGTCCTCTTTGCACCACCCTAGGTTGACAGCATGGCGGTCACAAGCGGATATTGGCCTGACCACTTTTGAGGATTCCCTAACTTGCCTCGTATCACCTCTGCGCGCGTGATAGTGACGTGCCCCGGCCGCAACTTCGTCACCCTCAAGATCGAGACTGACCAGGGCGTCTACGGGGTCGGCGACGCGACCCTCAACGGCCGCGAGCTGGCGGTGGCGAGCTATCTCCAGGACCATGTCATCCCCTGCCTGATCGGTCGCGACGCGCATCAGATCGAGGACATCTGGCAGTATCTCTACAAGGGCGCCTATTGGCGCCGCGGCCCGGTGACGATGAGCGCGATCGCCGCGGTCGACATGGCCTTGTGGGACATCAAAGGCAAGGTCGCCGGATTGCCGGTCTATCAGCTGCTGGGCGGCGCCAGCCGCGAAGGCTGCATGGTCTATGGTCATGCCAATGGTAGCGATATCGCCGAGACGATCGAACGCGCGCAGGAATATCTCGAACAGGGCTACAAGGCGGTCCGGCTGCAGTCGGGCGTCCCCGGGCTCGCCGCGACCTATGGCGTGTCGGGCGAGCGCTTCTACTATGAGCCCGCCAAGGGATCGCTTCCGGAGGAGACGCTGTGGTCGACCTCCAAATATCTGCGCCACGTCCCCGAACTGTTCGAGAAGGGCCGCGACGTGCTCGGCTGGGATGTGCATCTGCTTCACGACGTCCACCACCGTCTGACGCCGATCGAGGCCGGACGGCTGGGCAAGGACCTCGAGCCGTTCCGCCTGTTCTGGCTGGAGGACGCCACCCCGGCCGAGAACCAGGCCGGCTTCCGGCTGATCCGCCAGCACACCACCACCCCGCTCGCGGTGGGCGAGATCTTCAATTCGATTTGGGACGCCAAGCAGCTGATCGAGGAGCAGTTGATCGACTATATCCGCGCGACCGTGGTCCATGCCGGCGGGCTCACCCATCTCCGCCGCATCGCCGCGCTCGCCGATCTCTACCAGATCCGCACCGGCTGCCACGGCGCCACCGACCTGTCGCCGGTGAGCATGGCAGCGGCGCTCAATTTCGGGCTGTCGGCGCCCAATTTCGGCATCCAGGAATATATGCGCCACACCCCCGAGACCGACGCGGTGTTCCCACACGCCTATTCGCTGGCGAACGGGCTGATGCATCCCGGCGACAAGCCGGGTCTCGGCGTCGATATCGACGAGGCGCTGGCAGCGAAGTACGAGTATAAGCGCGCCTATCTGCCGGTGAATCGCCTCGAGGACGGAACGATGTTCAACTGGTGAGCTGCACATTTTCGTAAGTTAACGCAAGTGATGCGGAACTATTGTTCGACGCGTGCTCCTTATCTTCTTAGAATGCGCTACAATTGATGTGGCGCATTCGTCCACAAAGGCCGACCAAAGGGTAAATTTCGCGTCAACCACGTATTTACGTGCTTCGGTATACCCCTGAGTTGCATAGAGAGGCCGCCGGTATCCCCGGCAGCTCAGGATTTGGGGGCATATGCCGTTCGACACCGCACAGATCGCCCGTCTCGGCGGCACATGGGGAGCGATGGGGTCGCTCGTCGCCTCGGACGGCAGCGCGAACCATCCCTGGCTCCAGCGCATCGCCGCCAATCCCGAGCCGCTGCGCGACCTGGCCGATGCGGCGCATTTCATCTGCGTGCTCCACGGCCGCCATCCCGGCGTCGTCGAGCATGCGCTCGATCACGCGCGCGTCTCGCTGGAGCGTGACTGGCTCGAGGCGGCGGCAAGCGCCTTCACCACCGAGCGCGCCTATCTCGTCCGCATCGTCGCCGCCGCCGGGCCGGTGCCGAGCACGCCCGGCCATGCCGAATCCGAAGCCGCCGCGCAGGCGCAGCGCCACGCGCTCGACATGCTCGCCCAGTCCGATCGCGCGGGCTGCGCCGCCGGCGCCGCGCTGGCGCTGGCGATCGATTGGGCGACGATCCGTACCGTGCTGGACGCCATGGCCGAGCGGCTCGGCCTCGCCGTGCCGGTGTCGACGCTGCCGCTTGCCGAAGAGACGGTGAGCGTCGTCGATGCGCTCGCCCGCGAAGCCTCGATGGAGCGCGCAATGCTGTTCGGCGCGCAACAGGTCTTCGCCCAGCATCGCGGGTTGTGGGACCTGCTGGAGGCCCGCGCCAGCGCCCGCACCCGCGGCTAAACACCTTTTCTCCCCTCCCGCTTGCGGGA